>JAGANP010000168.1 GCA_017624175.1 Lachnospiraceae bacterium
AGATGATCGCCGGTGCCTGCGATGCGGATTGTCACAGGCGCCGGTTCAAGACCAAGCTGATCTCCATGGGCATGCGGGGCTTTGACCGGATTCTGGTGGAACCCTCGGGGATCTTTGATGCGGAGGAATTTTTTGATGTGCTGCAGGAGGAGCCCCTGGACCGGTGGTATGAGACCGGCAATGTTATCGCCGTGGTGGATGCCCGGCTCCCGGAGCAGCTGTCCCGGGAGTCGGAATATCTGCTGGCGTCCCAGATCGCCAGCGCCGGACAGATTCTGCTCAGCCGCTGTCAGGAGGCGTCAGAGGAAGATAAGGCGGCTACAGTCGGCCATCTGAACCGGGTCATGGAAACGTTTCAGTGCAGACGCCGGTTTGACCGGGAAGTCCTGTGCAAGGACTGGGAGCAGCTGACGGATGCAGACTTCCGGCAGATATCCGAATGCGGCTATCTGCCGGAGAGCTATGCCCGGCTGTGGTTTGATCCGGGCAAGGCTTTTACCTCTCTTTATTTTATGCATGTGCAGCTGTCGGAGCAGGAACTGCGGGATACGGCCCGGCGCCTGATGGAAGATCCGGCCTGCGGCAGGGTGTTCCGCATTAAGGGCTTTGTGCCTGCCGGGGACGGCAGATGGCTGGAACTGAACGCCACCCGGGGGGAGATCACGGTGCAGACCGTCCCCAAAGGCCAGGAGATCGTGATTGTGATCGGCGAGAGACTGGCAGAGGAGGTCATAAAAGGGTATTTCAGGCAGCAGGATCCTGGATGCGCTGGTACTCCAGCAGAGTGATCTGTCCGGTATGGGAGGCCCGGAAGGTTACCTCATCTACGCCCGCTATGTTATGGGCGCCGGTGTAGGGCGTGAGGGTGAAAGTGAGTGTTACCTCGGGATTGGTCTTTTGGGGATCCGCAGTCATTTCCTTTAAGGAGACATAGTACCAGGAAATCACAGGGACAGCTTCTCCCATTTGGGAATAATAGGCCTGGGCGGCCTCCGTGATATGGGGCAGATATGTGTTGACCAGGGCTACATCAGCCAGGGGCAGGGCAGTCCAGTCCGCTGTATAGGGGACGGAGGACGGAATACTTTCCGCTGCCTCTGCCTTTTTCATATTCTGGGTGGAGGGCAGGATACAGATCACCAGGCATAAAATACCCAGAACGGTACGAAGTTTGATATGTACGATGCGCTTCATAGAGATATCCTATAGGGGTATTTTGTTGCTATATCATATGCAGCTGCATCCGGTATGGTGTCGGGGAACAGTGCAGTACTCTGCTTACGGGAATAGGCTTTGGACAGGGGCATTTGATATAAATGGACGTCTATGTTTTTTTGTTCTGCCCCGGTCCACTAAATGCTGCTTTTTTCTGTGTATACAAGATGGAATTGGACCTATATGAAAATAATCTACAAGATGGTCCACTTTTTTCTCCAAAAAGTGATCCTTAGAAAACAAATTTAATATATAGGTCCACTTTCCCTGCTGCAGAAGCGAAAATTCATGAAATAAAAGGGAAAAAGTGGACCTGACGAAAGAATTTTCTTACATAAGTCCACATCATATCAATCCCTATCGACGATATGATGCAATAAGTGCAAGCAGAAAGTGTATGCCTGAATTGTAACGTGCCGGGAGGGCCCGGCAAAATAGATATTGACAAAGCTGCAGAAAAATGCGTATGATAAGTAGCGGAAGTATGAATAGAATGTTGTAAGAACCTGATGAAAAGGAGATACCTTATGGGCTATCTCCTTTATCTGTGGTATTACAGGATGGCGCTTTAGGAAAAGTGCGGAACTTTAAAACAGCAGATTTCCGAAAAGCGCCCAGAGAATTTGCGGATGCGAAGCAGCCGGAAATTACTCTGTCAGGATGGCGCTTGAGGAAAAGTGCGGAACTTAAAAACAGCAGATTTCCGAAAAGCGCCCAGAGAATTTGCGGATGCGAAGCAGCCGAAAATTGCTCTGTCAGGATGGCGCTTGAGGAAAAGTGCGGAACTCTAAATAGGGAGGAATAAGGATTTATGAAACTGATGATTCAGTATGTCAGAAAACATTTGGGTATGTTCCTGATCGCCGTGTTGTTTCTGACGATAGAGACCTTTGCGGATCTGCTGCAGCCCACTTTCATGTCCTTTATTGTGGATAAGGGAGTGAAAAATCAGGAGATCGGCACAATACTGCGGTACGGTCTCATCATGCTGGGAATCACGGCAATGGGAGCTGTGGGAGCGGTGGTGCGCAATATCTATGCCAGCAAGACCTCCCAGCTGATCGGCAAGGAAATCCGGCTGGCCATCTATGAGAAGGTGCAGACACTGTCCTATGAAAATATTGACCGGCTGCAGCCTGCTTCCATCATCACCCGGATTACCAACGATGTGACGCAGATGCAGAACTTTATCAACGGCATCATGCGGATCATGCTGAAAGCGCCGGTGACCTGTATCGGGGCGGTGGTGCTGATCATCGTGCAGATGCCCAGTCTGCTGCCGTTGATGCTGGTGATCCTGGTGTGCGCAGGATTGCTGATCTACGGCAATATGCGGCTGGGCTATCCCCGGTTTGACCGGATGCAGAAGAAGCTGGACGGACTCAATCTTGTCAGCAGGGAGTTCTTAAGTGCGATCCGGGTGGTAAAGGCTTTCCGGGCGGAAGAGCAGGAACAGGAGAAATTCCGGGAGTCTTCCCGCCAGCTGGCCGATGCGGGGATCTCCTCCATGCGGGTCATGGCGGTATTTGGTCCCCTGATCAATCTGACGGTGAATGCGGGCATTGTGGTGATGCTCTGGCTCTCCGGTCGGGAACTGACCGGGGAGATCGGGCGGCTGATGGCCTGCGTCAATTATATGACCCAGGTACTGTTTGCCCTGGGAATGGTTTCCAATATTCTGAATTCCGCTGTTCGGGCAGTGGCTTCCTCCGCCAGAGTGCAGGAGATTCTGGACGAGGTGCCTGCCCAGCAGGATGCGGGGGAGCAGAAAGCGGAAATAACCGGCAGTCGGGAAATACAGGAACAGCAGGAAAGCCGGTTAAGCGGTGAAATTGCATTCCGCCAGGTTTCCTTTGCCTATGCAGGGACGGCTCGTCCTGCGGTCTGTGAGGCGGATTTTACGGTGCGGGAGGGGGAAACTGTGGGCATTATCGGGCCCACAGGCTCCGGCAAAACCACCCTGGTGAATCTGGTGCCCAGATTTTATGATGCGGCTCAGGGACAGGTGCTGGTGGGTGGGCAGGATGTGCCCCGGATCCCTATGGCACAGCTGCGGCAGCAGATCGCTGTGGTGCCCCAGAAAGCGCTGCTGTTTACCGGCACCATAGAGGAGAATCTCCGGTGGGGGGATAAGCAGGCCACGCAGGAGGAAATCCGCAGAGCCGCAGACGCCGCCTGCGCAGAGGATTTTGTGGCAAAGCTGCCGGAGGGCTATGAAACCATGCTGGGACAGGGGGGCGTAAATCTCTCCGGCGGCCAGAAACAGCGCCTGTCCATCGCCAGGGCACTGCTGAAAAAGCCCCGGATTCTGATTCTGGATGACTGTACCAGTGCGCTGGATGCCACTACGGAGGCCCGGGTGCTGCAGGGCATCCGCAGGGAATCGGCGGGCATGACCGTGCTGCTGGTCAGCCAGCGGATCGCTACGGTGATGAAAGCGGATCATATCCTCTGTATGGAGGACGGACGTGTCTACGGTTTCGGCACCCATGAGGAACTGTTGGCGGAATGTGAAACCTATCAGGCAATCTACCGGTCACAGATCGGAGCGGAGGAAGCGGAGACGGAGGAGCCCGAAGCCTCTCAGGTTGCTGCCGCAGATCATTCCCGTTGGGAGGGAGGTGTGCTTCATGGATAAGAATATGGCAACGCCGCCCTCCCAGCTGGGGCGGGCAAGAGGAGTACCGGCGGTAAAGCCCAAGGATATGAAAGGAACCCTGATCCGGCTGTGGCAGCTGACACGGGGACACAGGAAAGGATTGGGATGGATTCTGCTTCTGTCCGGGCTGGCCTCCGGTTCGGCGATCCTTTCGCCTTACCTGATTGGCAGGGTGGTCAACGGAATTGACAGCGGCGATCCCTTTATGGGGCTGCTGATGATACTGGCAGCATTGTATCTGGGGGACTGGCTGATCCGTTTTCTGCAGCAGTTTCTGATGGCAGGCGTGGGCCAGCGGATGATTCTGCATATCCGTACCGGCTTGTTTGCGCATATGGAGAAGCTGCCCCTGTCCTTTTTTGACACCCGGCAGCACGGAGAGCTGATGAGCCGTCTGACCAATGATGTGGACAATATCAGCACCACCATATCCGATTCTCTGACCCAGCTGCTGATGTATGGATTTACGATCACGGGGATCTTTTGCGTCATGGTCTGGATGAGTCCCATGCTGACGATTATCGCTCTGTTTGCCGTGCTGCTGATTTTCCTGCTGACCCGGGCGGTAACAAAGCGGACGAAGGTGCTGTTTCGGCAGCAGCAGACCATTCTCGGGCAGCTGAACGGTCAGGTGGAGGAGAGCATCTCCGGTATCAGTATGGTGAAAGCTTTCGGCCAGGAGCAGGAGATGATTGCAAAATTTGTGGAAGAGAATGATGCATTTTGCCGGGTGGCTACCAAGGCCCAGATTGCTTCCGGCTATCTGATGCCCATGATGAATGTCATCAATAATCTGACCTATGTGCTGATCGCCATTGCCAGCGGGGTGATGGCACTGCAGGGCAGGCTGACGGTGGGAGAGATATCCAGCTTTCTGCTGTATTCCCGGCAGTTCTCCCGGCCCTTTGTGGAGATTGCCAATATTTATAACAATTTTCAGACGGCAGTGGCAGGTGCAGAGCGGATCATTGAGATCCTGGATGAGGCCTGCGAGCCGGAGGACGTGCCGGGAGCCATCAGTGCAGCGGAAATCCGGGGAGCGGTCAGCTTTCGGGATGTGACTTTCGGCTACCGGCCGGATAAGCCCATTCTGCGGCATATCAATCTGGAGATCCCGGCAGGAACCAGGGTTGCTGTGGTGGGCCCTACCGGCTCAGGAAAAACTACACTGATCAATCTGCTGACCCGGTTTTATGATGTACAGGAGGGCGCTATCCTTTTAGACGGTCATGATCTGCGGGAGTACCGGCTGGGAGAGCTGCGGCAGGCTTTTGGCGTGGTGCTCCAGGATACGGCGCTTTTTGCGGCTTCTGTCCGGGAGAATATCGGCTATGGGCGGGAGAATGTATCCCAGGAGGAGATTGAGACAGCTGCCAGGACGGCGGGAGCGGACGGCTTTATCCGCAGGCTGCCCCAGGGCTATGAGACGCTGCTGCATCAGGGCGGTGTAGAGCTGAGTCAGGGAGAGCGGCAGCTGCTGACCATCGCCAGGGCTGTACTGAACCGGGCCCCCATCATGATCCTGGATGAGGCTACCAGTTCTGTGGATACGGTGACGGAGCAGCATATCCGTCAGGCCATGCTGACCATCACGGAGGGACGCACCTCCTTTATCATTGCGCACCGGCTTTCCACGATCCGGGATTCCGATCTGATCCTGCTGATTCGTGACGGGCAGATCGCCGAGCAAGGCACCCATCAGCAGCTCATGGCCCTGAATGGAGAGTATGCGGAGATGTATCTGACCCAGATGGGGAAGATGTAATATGCAGGTATCTTAATGGCGAATTTGAAGTAACTGAGATTTTTACACAAAAGGCAAGCGAATTAGAATGGTTCGCTTGCCTTTTTAGTTGGCAGCAGCGTGATTTTTGACGGATATGGTTGACCATTTTTTATTAAAAAGGCTAATTATGACAAAAGAGAGGCCATTTTTTACAACCATGGTTGCACAACAAAATAAAGTGATATAATTATTTATGCTACTTTGACAGAGCAGACACACGGAATTATAGAAGAAAACCACGAATACTGTATAGCAGAAATATCTTTCAGAAAGATGAGAAAGGGAAGAACTGCTATGTAAATATTTGCCACTGGGGAGAAACAGATGAAACGTGACTTAAAGCTTAATTATGCCCATCTGGAAATGACATACATCAGGCTGAAACAATACACGGAAGCCATAGATATGCTGGTCAGGACGGCCAGTGTGTTTTCCGCAGCCATGCAGGCCCAGGACAGTGACGCTTACGAGAGACTGCAGAAATACTGGGATGATGAGGTGACGACCGATGCCGCAATGTTGTCTGCACGTCTGAACCTGATCGCAGAAAACCTCAGAAGCTATATAGATGCCATGACAGGGTATATTGCCCCTGTAAATTATGGGGCGCAGATGCGAGTGGACAGAAATGATATCTGGTTTAACTATACCCAGATAGCAGGAATTTCGATAGACTATCTGAATATCCTGACAGACATCGGCAGTTCCTGGGAAAATTACCGGAGAAACTTCTGCTATAATCCATTGGAGAGTGAAGCTTCTAATAATGCCAGAAGAGACAGGATGCACAGGGAAGATCATGAGGAAAGCTGCCGGAGAGGACGGAACTATCAGAAACTGGCAGACTTTCGGGAGCTGCTGAGACAGCAGCTATCGGGGCCGGTAGCGGAGCAGATACAGGAAATCCGAAATATATATGAGAACAAAATCATTCCCTATGAAAATACAGATGATGAGTACAGCAAAAAACTAAGGGAACTGTATGACGAGTGGGCAACCATAGGAGACAGAATCAGAGAGAACCGGAAAGAAACCCTGGATGTGTACAGAGGAGGCTTTGCTGCATTGAAAGATCTTCTGGTGGGAGCACTGGGGCTGATAAAGGGCGTGGCAGAATGGCAGATCTATCCCCTGTTTGGAAATTGGGGCTGGGCGCCGGAATGGCTGGAGACGGACATAAGCCGGATGGAGCAGGGAGCAAAACTGATCTTTACCGACCCGGAACAGGTAATCGAGACCATCGGCCAGAACATTTTTGATACTACAGATGAAGAAGGTGTTGCATATTCTGTTGGATATGTTACAGTAGATATAGCACTGGAAATCTTAGTGGATAAGGGCATAGACAAGCTGAAAACTCTGAATAAAGCCGAAGATGTGATAGGGATAGCAGAGGATACGGCAAGGGGAATGGGGGCAGAATATACGCTGGCTTATGCAGAGGCGGGGGAAGACTTTGTCAGGAGCGTAGAGAATATAGCGGACGCCGCAGAAGACCTGGGCCAGTATGCGTATACGGCGGAGGCAGCCGGAGAAAGTTTACTGCAGCATCTGGATGATGTAGATGATATTTCCGGCGGAGTTAATGGGGCAACACAAGGGATAGTAACTGGGAACGGTACAAACATACTTGATGATGTAGCAGCGGGCACGGTAAAGAGAGGGACAGTACCTGAGAGTGGTACAGGAGTATTAGATAATGCAAACTATGCTCAAAAGACCTATAGTAATACTTTTAGTGCAGAAGGAAGAAAAATATACTCGGACTTAGCAGGAGAACCTATTAATACGATTGATGATTTGGTGAATGCTATTAATTCTGGAAAAGTTAATGTAGCGGATTTACCTGTTGAATATATTGTGAGGGATGGAAACACATTGATTTTGAATACCAGAACATCACAAGCTTTAACGCAGGCAGGAATCCCAAGAAGTCAATGGAATGCTATTGATAGAACAGGAGATGCATTGTTTGAGGAACTACTCACTGGACAATTATCTAGAAATAAGCTAACTTCGGAAGGAATATCAACGGTTAGACCAAGTGGAGGACAATAATGAAGA
>JAGANP010000169.1 GCA_017624175.1 Lachnospiraceae bacterium
GAAAGGCGTTCACGTCAGCATTCTGTTCATAAAAGGAGACCGGGCAGTAAAGAAAAGTTTCTTTAAAATAGTCAGAAAATAGAATAAATAGTCAAACATCGAAAGAAAAAGGAAAAGTGCCAACGATTACTTGACACAAACATATAAAAATAAATGGATGACAATCAGAATTGAAAATGGTATAATACTATTTGATTGTTTGGGGCCGGGGAACCGCAGACTTTGGCGGCGGCCCTGAATTTCAGCCAGAAAAAGGAGTATGATGAGGAGATGGCAAATGCATCAGGCAGGAGGGCGTCCTCTTCCGGCAGCAAGCGAAGCGGCGGTAAGCAGCAGAGCTCGGGCAAAAAGAAGAGTAACGCCCCTACATATGATTATCAAAAAGAAAGCGAATTATTGCATGAGATTGGCTTGATTATATTTTTTATTCTGATGGTGATTCTGTTTCTGTGTAATTTTGGGATTATCGGTCCCGTTGGCAACGGGATCAGCGGTGTCCTGTTCGGCATATTCGGGCTGACCGCCTATGTGGTGCCGGTGGCGTTGTTTATCGCCGTGTCTTTCTGGTATGCCAATTCCGGCAATCCCAACGCACTGCGGAAGCTGATTGCTGGGATTGTCCTGTTTATCATGATCGGCGTGATCTGTGAGCTCCTTGCGGGGGGCAGTCTGTCTTTGGAGAAATATGACCTGAAGCAGATTTATGAGACGGCTAAGAGCAGCAAAAAGGGCGGCGGCGTCATTGCCGGAAGCCTGGCCTATCTGCTCCATCATTATCTGGAGACCATCGGCACGGTGCTGGTGGTACTGCTCTGCGGCGCCATCAGTTTTATCCTGATGACGGAGCGTTCCCTGATCAGCGGCGTGAAAAACGGAGGCTCCCGGATGCTGGAGCGCACCAGGGAGGACTCCGAGCGCAGGAGAGAGTATGCAAGGCAGCGCCGGGAAGAGCAGGCTCTCCTCAGGGCGCAGCAGAAAGAAGCCTATCGCAGCCAGCGGGAAGAACAGGAAGAGGTAGAAGAAGTATCCCGGGAGGAGGAGCGGCAGCCCAGAGCCAGCCGGGAGGAGGAACGCCGCAGGAGAATGCGGGAGCGGGAGAGCGAAAGACAGCAGCGCCGGGAGGAAAAAGAGACAGAGAAGATCCTGCGGATGGACAAAAAGGTGTCCGGTGTGATTCTGGATACGGCCATTGCCCGGGAGAACGAGGAACGTCGGCGTGACGATATCCATGAGATCATGTGGAATGAGGGAATGGAGGAGGACGGAAACGGCATGATCAATACCCTGCAGGAGCAGGAGGAAGTACCGGAGACAGAAAAGAAGCCCTCCGGCAGTATCTTTGACTTTGACAGCATTCGGATCCGCAGCGCCCATCAGGTTACCCTAGAGGAGACTGCGGAGGAAGAAGAGCCGGAAGCATATGTTTCTACGCTGGAACCGGCTCCGGCTGCGGCGGTCAGCCCTTTGCGCAGCAGGGAAACGCCTGCAGCGGCAGTTCCCCTGGGGCAGGAGATCCGTATCCACCGTGAGGATATCCCGGAGCCGCCCCAGCAGCGTACCCGGCCTGTGGCCCGCTTAAAAGAAGAGGGAGCGGAGAACAGTGCTCCGGCGGATCAGCAGATCCATAAGGATATCCAGAGCATGGAGTCCAAAGCGCCGAAAAAATATATTTTCCCGCCCCTGTCCAGACTGCAGAAAGGGGCAGCCCGGAGCGGGGACAGTACCCAGGAGCTGAAAGAAACGGCCATGCGCCTGCAGCAGACGCTGAATACATTCGGCGTCAAAGTGACGATTACCGATATCAGCCAGGGCCCCAGTGTTACCCGGTATGAGCTGCAGCCGGAGCAGGGCGTCAAGGTCAGCAAGATCGTGGGACTTTCCGATGATATTAAGCTGAATCTGGCAGCCACGGATATTCGTATAGAAGCGCCGATCCCCGGCAAGGCCGCCATCGGCATCGAGGTGCCCAACAAGGAGAATATGCCGGTAGCGCTGCGGGATCTGCTGGAGAGCAAGGAATTTAAGGAGTTTCCGTCCAACCTAGCTTTTGCTGTGGGTAAGGATATCGGGGGCCAGACGGTAGTGGCAGATATCGCCAAGATGCCCCATATGCTGATTGCCGGTGCCACCGGTTCCGGTAAATCTGTATGTATTAATACATTAATCATGAGTATTCTTTATAAGGCCCATCCGGATGATGTGAAGCTCATTATGATAGATCCCAAAAAAGTAGAATTGGGCGTTTACAACGGTATTCCCCA
>JAGANP010000170.1 GCA_017624175.1 Lachnospiraceae bacterium
ACGGCAGCCAATGCCATCACCGGTGCGGCCATGCTGGGTCTGCGCTGCGGCATCATTTCCAAGCTGCCCGCCAATGACCTGGGCACCTATATCAAGAACCGTGTCCGACTCTGCGGCGTCAGCGACGACTACCTGGTATACGATCAGGATAAGGATGCCCGACTGGGGGTATATTATTACGAGAACGGCGCCTATCCCCGCAAGCCCAGAATCGTTTATGACCGGAAAAATACCTCCGTCAACAAGCTGACCACTGCGGATTACGACGACAGCCTCTATGAGGCGCCCCGGTGCTTTCATACCAGCGGCATTACGCTGGCTTTAAGTCCCCAGCTGCGGGAGACCGCCATCGAGATGATCAGGCGCTTTAAGGAAAAGGGGGCGATCATTTCCTTTGATGTCAACTTTCGGGGCAATCTGTGGACCGGTGCGGAGGCGAAGGAATGCATCGAGCGGATCCTGCCCTATGTGGATGTGTTTTTCTGTTCGGAGGATACTGCCCGCCTGACCTTTTTAAAGGAGGGCAGCGCCATGGAGATCATGAAGAGCTTTACCCAGGAGTACCCCATCTCCATCGTGGCTTCCACCCAGCGGATCGTACATAGTCCCAAGCGGCATACCTTCGGCTCCATCATCTACAGCGCCAAGGACGATACCTACTTTGAGGAACCGCCCTATGCGGATATCGAGGTGGTGGACCGGATCGGCAGCGGCGACGCCTATATTTCCGGCGTGCTCTACGGTCTGCTGTCCAAAGAAGGAGACTACCAGAGAGCGCTGGAATACGGCAATGCCACCAGTGCCCTGAAAAACACAATCCCCGGCGATCTGCTGTCCACCGATCTGAAAGAAATTGACAGCATCATCAAAGAACACAAGTCCACCGGACGAGTCTCCGAGATGGACCGCTAAAGCTAAAGAACTTCTAAATTTTTTTGAAAAATCTTGCGAACCAATCCAATATGTGTGATAATGTGCGTATAGGGCAGAGTCAAGTGCCACAAGAAGCAGATGCCGAGCTTGCTCGAGCAGCTGCTTATTGGGGCATTTGACGAGCGAAGCGACTGCAAAAACGCAGTTTTTGCAGCTCTGCCCGTGGCAGGGGAAAACCTAAAACCAAAACCATCAGTTTCTTCCCCAGAATCCGAGGACCCTAATCCATGAGTGAAAACGAAAACAACAGCGCCCTGGGCGACCAGATCCGGGAAGCCTTATCGGAAGGCCTGGCCAGCGGCGATTTTAAAAATCTGAATGATCTGGTAGGCCAGACTGTGAATAATGCGCTTCGGGAAGCAGGCGAGTCGGTCAGGAATGCCACAGACTATACCTTTTCCGGCGGCAGTGCCGAGGGCAATGCCAGACACAACCGTCAGAAAGAAAAAATGAAACAGAACTGGCAGGACTGGAAAGAACAGCATGAGTCTTTCAGCGCCAGCTGGAGCACCACAGGGAACCGGGAGGCCCAGAGCAGACAACCGGGAAATGGAGCCGGAGGCGGTCAGAGCGGACAGCCGGGAAAGGGATTCCGGGGCGGCCAGGGCGGCGCAGCAGGAGGCACCCCCTACAACCAGCCTCCCGCTTCGGTGCGTCAGGCTCCCCTGGTGAAGACCAAGCGTGTAGGCAGTGTGGCCGGTGTGCTTTACAAGGTGTTCGGCGGTATCGGTATGGGAATCGGCGGCCTGACGCTTTTGGTTGCCCTGCTGGCCGGCGGTGTGTCGGGAATGCTGGTGGGCTGCATCATGCTGCTGTTTTTCTTTGGGATGATCCGTCTGGGCTGCGCCAAGCACCGGCGGCTGAAGCGGGCCGACCGCTATATCCAGCTCTGCGGCAGCAAGATGTACGGAGAGATTGCACAACTGGCGGAGAGCACCCAGCAGAGCCGGGGCTATGTGCTGCGGGATATTAAGCGGATGCTGCGGCTGGGCATCTTTCCCCAGGGACATCTGGACGAGCAGGGTACCACATTTATGCTGAACGATGTGATCTATAAGCAATATCGGGATGCGGAGAAAGCCCGACAGATCCGTGAGCGGGAGAACCTGGCTCTGGAAGAAAAGGAGAACCGTCCCTTAACGCCCGCCGAACTGGTAGAGCAGGAACAGCAGATCCGCAATCAGGAGTTAAACCAGATGATTGCCGAGGGGATGGAATGTATCCGCAAGCTGCGGGATATGAACGACGCTATTGAGGGCGAGGTGATCTCGGCCAAGCTGTACCGGCTGGAAAATCTGCTGAAAGAGATATTTGACAAGGTGAGAGAGTATCCGGATCAGATGCCCCAGATGCATAAGGTCATGGATTATTATCTGCCCACCACTTTGAAACTGGTGGAGGCTTATAAGGAGTTTGATCAGGTCAGTGTGCCGGGGGAGGACATTCTGTCGGCCAAAGCACAGATTGAGAAGACACTGGATACCATCAATGCGGCATTTACGGAGCTGTTAAACAATCTGTTCCGCAACCGGGTCTATGACGTGACCACGGACGCCCAGGTGCTGGAGACCATGCTGGCCCAGGAGGGGTTGACTAAGGAGAGTATCAGTAAAGAACTGGAATATGCAAAAACAGGGAGGAATTAAAAATGAGTGAATGGGATACCAAATTAAACGAGGTGCCTACGTTGACCCTGGAGCCCTTTGCGGAGCCCAAACAGGAGATTGCTGAGGTAAGCGAGGCCCAGGTGGTTGAATCGGTGACAGAGCAGATGAATATAGAACTGACGCCAGAAGAACAGAAGATGGTGGATGATTTTGCCACCCAGATTGATCTGAGCAACAGCCAGATGATCCTGCAGTACGGCGCAGGAAGCCAGAAGAAAATTGCTGATTTTTCCGAAAATGCTTTAAGCAGCGTCCGCACCAAGGATATGGGCGAGATCGGCCAGCTGCTGACGGATGTGGTTGGAGAGCTGCGTTCCTTTGAGGAGGAAGAGGAGGAGAAAGGCTTCCTGGGAATTTTCAAAAAGAGCAGCAATAAGGTTGCCAATATGAAGGCAAAGTATGACAAGGCAGAAGTGAACATCAATAAGGTCTGCAAAGTGATGCAGGAGCACCAGATCACGCTGCTGAAGGATGTGGCGATGCTGGATAAGATGTATGAGCTGAACCTGAATTATTTCAAGGAGCTGTCCATGTACATTCTGGCCGGTAAGAAGAAGCTGGAGCAGGCCCGCAATGTGGAACTGGCAGAGCTGGTGGCCAGGGCGGAGCAGAGCGGTCTGCCCGAGGACGCTCAGAAAGCCAAGGATTTTGCCAGCATGTGCGAGCGTTTCGAGAAGAAGCTGTACGATCTGGAACTGACCAGAACCATCTCCCTGCAGATGGCGCCCCAGATCCGGCTGATCCAGAGCAACGACACCACGATGGCTGAGAAGATCCAGTCCACGCTGGTGAACACCATTCCTCTGTGGAAGAGCCAGATGGTGATTGCCATCGGCCTGGATCACTCCGCAGATGCAGCTAAGGCCCAGAGAGAGGTCAGCAATATGACCAACGAGCTGCTGAAGAAGAATGCGGATGCGCTGAAGATCGCTACCATTGAGACAGCTAAGGAGGCAGAGAGAGGTATTGTGGATATCGAGACCCTGACTGCCACCAACCAGACCCTGATCAGCACCCTGGACGAGGTGAAAAAGATCCAGGATGAGGGCCGCATCAAGCGTCAGAATGCGGAAGCAGAGCTGGTGAGAATTGAAAACGAGATGCGCAGCAAGCTGCTGGAGATGAGCAGAAACAATGAGCGGCCAACGGCATAAGGCATAGAATTTCCTATCCGGACTTTGCAGGATTCAGAATATTGCTGACAGCCCCTTTTATCAGTACGCTGTAATGGTGCTGATAAAGGGGCTTTCTCTATGCCATTTGGTTGAATATACCTGTATGGGTGATTATTTCATATAAAACCTATTGACATAGTAGAAAATAGGTTTTATAATTTTTTCCTATACAGAAAAAAGATAGGACATTGCGAAAGACATGGATTTCCTGAAAAGAGGTATTGGTTTATGAAGATAAAGGCATTGTATCTATGTATATTGCTGGTTGTGTTGGGGAGTCTCTGCGGCTGCGGCGCCGGAGAGCAGGCCGCATCTGAATCGGTTGTAAATCAGGTGTCAGAAAGTCAGAACCGGGAGGCGGTGACTTTTGTGGATGATCTGGGAAGAGAAGTGACGGTGGAGAGCCACGAGCGTGTGGCAACGCTCATAGGCAGTTTTACTGATATATGGCTGCTGGCGGGCGGCGAAGTGACAGCGGCGGCAAACGATTCCTGGGAGAGCCTGGGACTGGATCTGGGGGAGGATGTGGTGAAGCTGGGCAGTATTCTGAGTCCTGATGTGGAGCAGCTGATTGCCGCTGAGCCGGATCTGGTGATTGCAAGCGCCAATACGGACGCTGATGTGGAACTGGAGGAGCTGTTGGAGCAGGCTGGCATCACAGTGGTCTATTTTGCCGTGTCGGATTTCTCGGAATATCTGCATATGCTGGAGATCTGCACGGATATTACCGGCAGGAAGGATCTGTATGAGAAGAACGGCCTGGCGGTGCAGGAGCAGATTGAAGCCGTGAAGCAGCGGATAGACGGCAGCAGTCCCACGGTGCTGTTTCTGCGGGCATCCTCCAGCAGCGTGAAGGCGAAAGGGAGCAGCGGAAATGTCTGTGGGGAGATGCTGGCAGAGCTGGGCTGCATCAATATTGCAGACAGTGACTCAGACCTGCTGGAGGATCTGAGCATGGAGGCAATCATAGCGGCAGACCCGGAGTATATTTTTGTGACCACCCAGGGAACCGACTATGAGGCCGCTATGAAAAATGTGGAGGAGCTTCTGGTTTCCAATCCTGCCTGGGCGTCTCTGTCGGCGGTGAAAAATGGGGAGTATTATGTGCTGGATAAGCGCCTTTTTAATCTGAAACCCAATGCATACTGGGGAGATGCATACGAGATTTTAGCGGATATTCTCTATCCGGAGGGAGAATAGTATGAGTTATTTTCCGTTCTTTATTGATATACAGGACAAGGAAGGACTGGTGGTAGGGGGCGGCAGAATTGCTGCTCACAAAATAGAGAAGCTGCGCCCTTTCGGCGCAAGGCTGACAGTTGTTGCGCCCATGATTTTGCGGGAGCTGCTGGAGGACGGAACCCTTACCTGTCTGGAACGGGAATTTACCGATGGGGATATTCAGGGAAAGACCTTTGTCATAGCGGCCTCGGATGACCGGGAACGCAATGCTTATATTGGCCGTATCTGTCGGGAAAAGGGCATACTGGTCAATGTGGTGGATGACAGGGAAAACTGCGGCTTTCTTTTTCCGGCGCTGGTGAAAGAGGGAAGACTGACTGCGGGTATCTCCACGGGAGGAGCCAGTCCCCAGGTTGCCGCCACACTGCGCAGCAGGATGGCACAGGAACTTCCCGACCGGATGGAGTCCATACTGGATTATCTGGAGGATATACGGGAGCTGGCCAAACAAAACATAGCGGATGGGGGAAGACGGGCGGCGTTCCTGAAAGAGACGGCTGCGTATTGCCTGGAGATCAACAGGCCGCTTTCCATGGAGGAAACCCTGGAAAGAATGGGCGCATATGGGGATTGTTCCCGGGATAAGGCAGGTACGGTCACTCTGGTGGGAGCCGGGTGCGGAGCCTATGATCTGATTACGCTTAAGGGCCTGAATGCGGTGCGCAGCGCCCAGGTGCTGATCTATGACGATCTGCTGGACCTGCGGCTTCTGGAGCATGCTTCCGAAAGCTGTGAAAAGCTTTACGTGGGAAAACGCACCGGCAGGCACAGTATGCCCCAGGAGGAAATCAATGCTCTGCTGATAGAAAAAGCCCGGCAGGGCAAAAGGGTGGTGCGCCTGAAAGGGGGCGATCCCTTTGTGTTCGGCAGGGGCGGAGAGGAGATGCAGGCCCTGCGGGAGGCGGGAATAGAGGTAAATGAGATCCCGGGTATTACTTCTTCCATTGCAGTACCGGCGGCAGCAGGCATTCCCGTTACCCAAAGGGGCGTCAGCAGGAGCTTTCATGTGATAACGGGGCATACCGCTGAAGACGGAAAGAATCTGCAGGATGAACTGGAAATCCTTGCGAAGCTGGAAGGAACCTGCGTATTTCTCATGGGCTTTACACATCTGCAGGAAATTGCAGAGGGATTGATCGTCCATGGGAAAAGCGGCAATACCCCGGCGGCGGTAGTGCATGGCGGATATGACGGAACCGTACAGGCGGTCCGGGGGACGCTGGCAGATATTGCCCGAAAAGTGCAGCAGTCGGATCTTCCGATGCCCGCCGTCGTAGTGATAGGTGGTACAGCGGACATGCAGCTGTAGAAAACCATTCAGAAAATGGAATAAGGAGTTATCCAAGGCCCGACATCATAGGGAGGATGTCGGGTTTTTTGCGTATGACGGGCATGCCGTCAGTCTGTGGTGAAAGTCCACAAGGGGCGTAGTTGCCAACGAACCCCATAGCGACTCCCAAGGTTTGTATCGTGAGGTACAGGCGAGAAGAAGG
>JAGANP010000171.1 GCA_017624175.1 Lachnospiraceae bacterium
CTCCTCTACAGGATCATCGGTCAGGCTGACACGGATGGTATCACCGATGCCATCCAGCAGTAACGCACCAATGCCCATAGCGGACTTGATCAGCCCCTGCCGGACCGGACCGGTCTCCGTAACGCCGATGTGCAGCGGATAGTCGCACCTGGAGCGGAACAGCCGTGCTGCCGCCACCATTGTGGGCACTGTGGAGGACTTCATAGACACACAAGTGTCGTAAAAACCATATTTTTCCAGAAGCTCCAGATGCTCAAAGGCGCTCTCCACCAGTGCTTCCGCTGTGGGATGTCCGTATTTTTCCAGGAGCTTTTTATCCAGACTTCCGCCATTTACGCCAATGCGGATGGGGATCTTTTTGTCCTTGCAGACCTCCACCACCGCCTGCACCCGGTCCTCACCTCCGATATTGCCGGGATTAATGCGGATCTTGGATGCACCGCCCTCTGCGGCGGCGATAGCCAATTTGTAGTCAAAGTGAATATCCGCCACCAGCGGAAGCTGGCTTTCCGCGCAGATAGCAGCAAAGCCTCTGGCTGCCTCCATATTCGGAACTGCCAACCGGGCGATCTGGCAGCCTGCGGTCTTCAGTGCCTTCAACTGTGCCAAAGAACCTACCACATCTGTCGTTTTTGTATTAAGCATGGACTGGATCACCACCGGCGCACCGCCGCCGATTGGGATCCCGCCAACATGGATCTGTCTTGTCATATGTGTCACCCCTTAAAAATGGTGAAGATATCCTTAAACATGATTACTGCCATCAGTCCAAGCAGCAAGATCATACCGGCCGCATGAAGATAGCCCTCATATTTGGGATCGATCTTCTTCTTTGTGATCCCCTCCACCGCCGTTGTAAGCAGCAGACAAACGACCCGCCCGCCATCCAGTGCAGGCAGCGGCAGAAGGTTCATGACCGCCAGGTTGATGGCGATAACGCCGCCAAAATAGAGCATATTCAGCAGCGCATCCTCCCAGGATCGCGAAGCCTCCGCCACCGTAGACATCTGCTGTACGATACCCACGGGGCCGGACATATCCTTCAGCCCCGCCTGGCCAGTCAGCAGCATTTGCAGGCTCAATCGCACGGTACGAACCGTATCGATAGAATTGAGCCAGGCATGGCGAAGCTTTGCACCAAGATCCACCTTGTTCACAGAAAAGTTCATACCAAAGAGCATCTGGGTCTGACCCTTCTCGTCCGTAACGGCATGCTTTTCCATGTGCAGGTCATTCAGCACGACCTTTTCCCCATTACGTTCAACTACGAGGTCATGAACATCCCCGGGATTCAGGGCCAGGATCATGGAGAAATCGCCCTGAACGTAGATTCTTTCCCCATCCAACTCCAGGATCCGGTCACCCACCTGTAGGGCGTTTTCACCGTCCACGGTACTAAATTCCTCAAAGCTGCTGATCACCGGCTCCACGACCTGCCGGACCGGCAGGAAGATGCACACCATGATCAAAAGCCCCGCAATAAAATTCATGCCGGATCCGGCCACCAGAATGATCAGCCGCTTCCACCATGCCGCATTTTGGAAAGAACGGGGATCATCGGACACCTCATCCTCTCCCTCCATGGCGCAGTAGCCGCCGATAGGGATACACCGGATCGTATAGAGTGTCTCCCCTACCTGCTTCTTAAAGATTGCCGGGCCCATAAACATGGAAAACTCATTTACCTGAACACCGGAGGCTTTCGCCGCTATAAAGTGGCCCAGTTCATGGACAAAGATCAAAATGCTAAAAAGCAGGATCGCGAAAAGAATACTCATAGGGTCCCCTTCCTCAAGGTTATTGGGTCACAGCCAAG
>JAGANP010000172.1 GCA_017624175.1 Lachnospiraceae bacterium
AGCGCTATCGCCAAACGGTAAGGCAACGGACTCTGACTCCGTCATTTTCCAGGTTCGAATCCTGGTAGCGCTGCTGAGAGCCTCAGGAGAGAAGTCTCCTGAGGCTTTTTATATTGCTCCTATTGAATTGGTCGTCAAAGCCTCTTGATTTTTTTCTGCAAAGCAGAGTATAATATCTGTTGAAAAGTAACGCATTATTATATGTAAGTTTTCAATGGAGGGTAGTTATGGAGATTAAGCGTGACCGTTATTTGAATAAGCTCATTTCTTTTATGTGGGATGGGCAGGTGAAAGTGATTACCGGTATCAGGCGCTGCGGAAAATCTTACTTGCTGAAAAAGCTGTTTCGGGATTATTTAATAGCAATCAGTGTGGCAGATGACCATATTGTTGAGTTGTCTCTTGACTTAACAAACGATATTCGCTACCGCAATCCCTTAGAGTTGGCTAAATTTGTGCGGGAGAAAGTGGAGGGCAAAAACGAACAGTTCTATCTTTTTGTGGATGAAATTCAAATGTCCGATGCAGTTGTCAATCCGTACAATCCTGATGGAAAGGAAATTACCTTTTACGATGCTCTGAATGATTTGAAAACCCTGTCAAATCTTGATATTTATGTTACCGGCAGTAATTCAAAAATGCTTTCTTCAGATATTCTTACAGAGTTTCGTGGACGCAGTGATGAAATTCGTGTTCACCCTTTGAGCTTTGCGGAATACTATTCTGCGGTGGGTGGAGATAAAGCTGACGCTTTTGATAATTATGCCTTTTACGGAGGAATGCCGCTGATTTTATCCCGTCCTACTGAGGCGTCAAAGATGAATTATTTGCAGTCGCTTGTTTCCGAGGTTTATCTGAAAGATATTATTGAGCGCAAGAAAATCAAAAGAGAAGATGTATTGGCGTCCATTCTTGACTTGCTTTGTTCCTCTGTCGGCTCTCTTACCAACCCGGCAAATATTACAAATACCATTAATTCAAAGCAAAAGAGGGCGGGGGAAAATGTTGTGGCTCACAATACGGTAAAGGCATATGTTGATCATCTGGTGGATGCGTTTTTGTTCAGCGAATGTAAAAGGTGGGATGTAAAAGGCAAGGATTACTTCGACTATCCCAATAAATACTATTGCGAAGATATAGGACTGCGAAATGCAAGAATCGGTTTTCGCCAGCAAGAAATGACGCACATTATGGAAAATATCCTGTATAACGATCTTGTTATTCGAGAATGTGCAGTAGATATAGGTGTTGTTTATGCAAACGAAAAGGATTCAAGGGGGAAAATCAATAAGGTTGCAAGAGAGATTGATTTTATTGCAACATCCGGCGGAAAGAAAACCTACATTCAATCTGCTTATGCGCTTCCCACCGAAGAAAAGGCAGAAACTGAAAATAAGCCATTTTCTTTGACCGGAGATTCGTTCCCCAAAATCATTGTTCGTCACGATATTCGCAAACGTTGGTATGATGATAACGGTATATTGAATATCGGTATCATCGACTTTTTACTTGATAATTCTCTGATTTGAGCGTGAAATTTCGATAAAGGGATAGACGCTTTCCACTTTCTTTTACGGGTGATGTAAGATTGACAAGCCCCGGGGATTATGCGATAATCAGTTTCAACGAAACAGGAAAGGAGGCCGCCTATGGACGTTAAGACCCAAAACAGAAATGTCCCCAATGATCTGCTGCGGATTCTGGCGGCTTTCAGTGTGGTGATGCTCCATAGCGCAGCACACTTCTGGTATGATCTGCCGGTTACGGGAACGGAGTGGAAGATTGTCAACGGATATGATGCCTGCTTTCGCTTTGGCGTGCCGATCTTTGTCATGATCAGCGGAGCGATCTTTCTGGATCCTGCCCGCAGGCTGGATATAAAGCGACTGTACCGGCACAATATTCTGCGGCTGTTAATCCTCTATCTGCTCTGGGGAGCCCTGTATGGATTGCTGGACTGCTATGGCTATGGGTTTTCCAATCTGTCCTGGAAAGAGATACTAAAAGAGATGGCGTCAGGCCGGTATCATCTGTGGTATTTGCCCATGCTGGTGGGTATCTATATGCTGCTTCCGGTGCTGCGCAGCTGGGTTCTGCAGGCGGAAAAGCGGAATATCCAATACTTTCTGGCTCTGTTTGCGGTACTGCAAGTGCTGCGTTCTACGGTCATCACCTTTGTCCAAAACGGGGAACTGCTGCATTTTCTGGAACTGGGAGAGATTCAGATGGCCTGCAGCTATCTGGGATATTTTGTGCTGGGATACTATCTGGTATATGTGGGAATCCCTCATAAATATTATAAGTTTTTCTACCTGTCAGTGCTTCCGGCAGCGGCGGCAAATATTCTGATCAGTAATGCACAGTCCGCCCGGGACGGTATTCCCAATGGAGGGATCTATGACAGCTTCGGCCTTTTCACCTTCCTGATCGTGGTGGCGGTCTTTCTGTTTGTGACCGATCGGGCGGGAAAGCACCGGTGGAGCGGAAGAAGCAGTGCCGTCATCGGGGAGATCTCTCAGGGGACGCTGGGGGTCTATCTGATGCATATCGGGGTGATCGAGCTTCTGGAGCCCATGGGCGTCCATAGTGCCATGGTGCCGGTGGCGGCAGGAGTGCCCTTGCTGGCTCTGCTGACATTTATCCTCTGCTGCGGGGCGGCGGCATTACTGCGGCGGCTTCCCCTGGTGGGCAGATATATCTGTTGAAAGAAGGCAAAAAATGTATACGTTTAACAGTCGGATACGATACAGTGAATGTGATAACAAGGCGGTTCTGACACTGGGAGCGCTGCTGAATTATTTTCAGGACGCTTCCACTTTCCAGGCGGAGGCCCTGGGCGTGGGCGGCAGATACCTGCTGGAGCACAATCTGGTGTGGGTACTGTCCTCCTGGCAGATTGTGGTGAACCGTTACCCCGGGCTCTGCGAGGAGGTGGAGACCGGTACCTTTCCCTATGCCTTTAAGGGCTGCCTGGGATACCGCAATTTTCTCATGAGAACCACAGAGGGCGAGGTGCTGGCCCAGGCCAATTCCCTGTGGACGCTGCTGAATCTGCAGCAGCAGACCATGGCCTATCCCACGGAGCGGATCAAGCAGGCCTATGAGACCGAGGAGCGTCTGCCCATGGTGTATGCGGGCAGGAAAATCGCCGTGCCCGAGGGCGGCGTGCAGGAGGAGCCCATCCTGGTGAGGAAGCATCATCTGGACACCAATAACCATGTGAATAACGGACAGTTTGTGGATATGGCGATGAACAGCCTGCCTGCCGACTTTGTCATTGGGCAGATGCGGGCGGAATATAAGATGCAGGCCCATCTGGGGGACGAGCTGATTCCTTATGTGGCGAAGGCGCCGGGATTGTGTACGGTATCTCTGCAGAACCGGGACGGCAGGCCCTATGCGGTGGTGGAATTTGCCGAAAAGGAAGCGGACAGGGAGTGTAATGATGAAATTAGGTGAAAAACAGACATTGTTTGTGGTAAAAAAAGTGGATTTCGGCGTGTACCTGGCAGAGAGCCCGAAAGATACGGAAAATCGTGTGCTGCTGCCTGCCAGACAGGTGCCTGAGGGGACTGCTGTGGGGGATCCGCTGGAAGTATTTTTATATAAGGATTCCAGGGATCGTCTGATCGCTACCACCAACACGCCAAAGCTGGTGATGGGAGAAGCGGCGGAGCTGACGGTGGCCCAGACCGGCAAGATCGGCGCTTTTCTGGACTGGGGACTGGAGAAAGATCTGCTTCTGCCTTTCCGGCAGCAGGTGAAAAAGGTAAAGGAGGGCGACAGGGTGCTGGTGTCCCTCTATTTGGACAAGAGTGAGCGCCTGTGCGCCACCATGAACGTGTATCACAATCTGCAGTCGGACAGCCCCTATCACACGGGGGATCAGGTAACCGGCAGAGCTTATGCTTCCAGTGAGGAATTCGGCGTATTTGTGGCGGTGGACAACCGGTATTCCGCCCTGATCCCAAAAAAAGAGCTCTACGGTCAGGTGCTCCTGGGCGAGGATGTGCGGGCCAGAGTGACCAAGGTGCAGCCGGACGGCAGGCTGGTGCTGAGTATCCGGGAGAAGTCCTGTCTCCAGATGCAGGAGGATGCAGAGAAAATTCTGGAGCTGCTGGACAGCTATGACGGCGTGCTGCCCTTTAACGATAAGGTTTCCCCGGCCATTATCCTGCGGGAGACCGGAATGAGCAAGAACGAATTCAAGCGTGCGGTGGGACATCTGCTGAAAGCAGGGAAAATAGAAATTACAGAAAAGGTAATACGGAAAAAATGAATGCAAAAAAAGCAAACTGGCTGTTTCTGGTAATCGTCGCATCCCATGCGGGATTGAGTCTGCTGGTTTCCTATACGCATCTGCTGGATGCGGTGCTGGAAAATATTGTACTGAATATTATTGTGTCGGAGATCACGATCTGGCTGCCTGCGGTTCTGTTTCTGCTGGCAACCGGAACCCGCCCCGGGGCTTTCTGCCGTCTGAAGCGGGTGCATATCTCCACGGCCCTGATGACGGTGCTGTTTACCCTGCTGATGGAGCCTCTGGTAACGGTGGTCAACGCCCTCTCCCTGCTTTTTACCGACAATGTGGTGGCCGGGATGAGTGGGCAGATGGTCAGTATGCCTCTCTGGGGAATGCTGCTGGGGATAGCGGTGTATGCCCCTTTTTCGGAGGAACTGGCTTTCCGGGGGACGATCTATCAGAGCTACCGGCAGCAGGGCAGCGGCCTGAAAGCGATATTGCTGAGCAGTCTGCTGTTTGGCCTGATGCATATGAATCTGAATCAGGCGGGCTATGCGTTTTTGCTGGGCATTGTGCTGGCTTTGCTGGTGGAAGCCACGGGCAGTATGATTCCTGCATTTATCGCTCATTTCAGTGTCAACGGCCTGTCCACCGTGCTGATGTTTGCCATGAACGGACTGGCAGACGGCGGTATGGAGGAACTGGTAGCGGAGACAGAGAGCAGTCTGGGAGCCCAGGAGATCTGGCTGGTGATCTCCGTGTATGTGCTTCTGGCATCTTTCTGTACCCCGTTGGCAGGCTGCGTGCTGGCCTGGATCGCCGGGTGGGAAGGGTACAAGGAGGATATGAAAGCGCTCTGGCGCAGCCGCCGGGAAAAGGGCGGCCGGCTGATGAGCATTCCCCTGGTTCTGGGCATACTGATCTGTGTGGCGGTAATAGTGATACAGATTGTTTAGTGGGAGTATTTTCCCCTTGGCAAAACCATGTGGATGTGGTAAGATCAATATAGAACAGATAGCAGGAGGGATCGTTATGGATATTGCAGGATTATCAATGAATCTGGCTATGACAGACGTACAGTCCCAGGTGGGGGTTGCCATGCTGAGCAAATCCATTGACATGGGCGAGGAGCTGGGGGCAGGCATGGTGCAGATGATAGATGCTGCGGCCATGGAGCGCAGTGTCAATCCGGCAGTGGGCGGCAACGTGGATATTCGCCTGTAACGGACTGCTTATTTATGCTGACTTATAGAGGTGGTGGGGCATTAAAAGGGGCCTGCTGCCTTTTTTTATGGTGAAATTTCCATTAATTTTCACAAAAACCTATTGCTTTTTCTGTGATTTTTTTGTACATTTGTATTAAATGGTATTTTCGGCGATCTTGCCAATATCTGTTCACCGAAGATCAGGTATTTCACACAGGAAAAGGAGCAGCTATATGATATCAAATCAGATTTTACAGAACACCATTGATGGTTTGAAAGGAATCGCCAGAGTGGATATCTGCGTAATGGACGTGGACGGTAAGCCTGTGGCTTTCACGGCAGATATGTCCGCCAGCAGCAAAGCCGCAGTGGAGTTCGCCAAGTCTCCTGCAGACTCCCAGGAGCTCCAGGGATATCAGTTTTTCAAGGTGTATGACGAACAGCAGCTGGAATATGTGCTGGTGATTGCCGGCAGCGGCGAGGACGTATATACCATCGGGAAGCTGAGCGCATTCCAGATCCAGAATATGCTGGTGGCCTATAAGGAAAGGTTTGATAAGGATAATTTTATCAAGAATCTTTTGCTGGATAACCTTTTGCTGGTAGATATCTATAGCCGGGCGAAGAAGCTGCACATCCAGACGGATGTGGCCCGGGTGGTGATGATTGTGGAATCCGAGAACGGCAAGGACAATAATGCACTGGAGCTGACAAGGGCATATTTCGGCAGCAACAGCAAGGATTTCGTCACGGCAGTGGATGAAAATAATGTGATTGTGGTGAAAGATCTGTCGGAATCTGACAACAGCAAGGAGATTGATAAGGCAGCTCGGGGGCTTTGCAGTGCGCTGCAGAAGGACGGCCTGAAAGGGGTACATATTGCTTACGGGACTGTGGTCAAGGAGATCAAGGAGGTCAGCCGTTCTTACAAAGAAGCCAAGATGGCGCTGAATGTGGGCAAGATCTTTTTTGATGAGAGGGATATTATTGCCTACAGTGAACTGGGTATCGGAAGACTGATCTATCAGCTGCCGATTCCGCTGTGCAAAATGTTTATTAAGGAAATTTTCGGCGGAAAAAGTCCCGATGAATTTGACGAGGAGACGCTGACGACGATCTATAAGTTTTTTGAAAACAGTCTGAATGTGTCGGAGACCTCCCGGCAGCTGTTTATTCACCGAAACACTCTGGTGTATCGGCTGGATAAGCTGCAGAAGAGCACCGGTCTGGATCTGCGGGTGTTTGAGGACGCCATCACCTTTAAGATCGCCCTGATGGTGGTAAAATACATGAAATACATGGAAAACTATGAATTTTAGTACACAATATTTGGAGAGAATACATGGCGAGGAAAGAAGAGTTAAGAAAGAGGCAGGAGCAGTTCATTGAGGAGCGGGGATTGATCTGCCTGGATAATGTGAGCAAATCCTATTCCACCGGATCACCGGCGCTGAACGGGATTTCATTGAATATACACAGGGGAGAATTTGTATTTATCGTAGGAGACAGCGGTTCCGGCAAATCCACGCTGATCAAGCTGCTGCTGAGGGAGCTGACGGCCACCTCCGGGCAGGTATATGTCATGGGCAGGGATATGGCCAAGCTTCGCAGACGGGAGATTCCCAAGCTGCGCCGCAACCTGGGCGTGGTATTTCAGGATTTCCGTCTGCTGAATGACAGGAATGTCTATGAGAATGTGGCTTTTGCCCAGCGCATTGTGGAGACGCCGAACAGGGAGATCCGGCGGAATGTTCCTGCCATTCTGGCTACCGTTGGACTGGCCGGTAAATATAAGGCGAAGACCAGGCAGCTTTCCGGCGGTGAACAGCAGAGAGTGGCTCTGGCCAGAGCGCTGATCAACAACCCTTCCATCCTGCTGGCGGATGAGCCCACCGGTAATCTGGATCCCAAGAATTCCTGGGAAATCATGAAGCTG
>JAGANP010000173.1 GCA_017624175.1 Lachnospiraceae bacterium
AGAATATCCGGCTTTTCCAGTTCCTGAGAATTCGGGAAGTAGGTCACGATCATGCTCTGTGCCCGGTCAAACTCTTTCTTCGATACACCGTCCCGGTAAATGGAGGCGTCTATTTTTTCCGGCGCTATGATGTTGGACAACTCCTTATCCTGTTTCACCATAAAGTATCTCATTCCCTCTTCTCCCCCACATCAAATAACTGACAATCCACATAAACTGCATCCGAAATCTCCGTTTCCTGCCAGCTTACTTCCTCCAGGAGACTCCATTTGAATTCCGCATGGCAATAGAACAGAGAGTTCTGCTCCTCCTGATAGAATCCCTCCATCAGGCGGCACCGCCGGAAGCACGCCCTGCGCAGACGGCTGGACAAAACGGAACTTCCCATCAATTCCACCCCTTCAAACCGGCAGTCTTCAAAAACACAGTTGATAAAACGCACATTTCGGAGCTTTGTCCCCACAAAATCCGTTTTTTGAAAGGTACAGTCCCGAAAAACGCAATCATCCAGAACCTTGGAGCCGAATTGCTTGTTTTCATAATGCATTCCCTGAAATCTGCGAAAAGTAAGATCCTCTTTCTCATCACACAGAAACAGATCCACCTCTTCCTTTATCTCCATCAAAGGGAACTGCCAATCCATATACTCTCCATAAGAGATCACAAAATGCTCTCTGTCAGCCAGTCTGTTGCCTATTCCCCGGCTCTCAAGTCCTCTGATCATAAACTTTAGCGGCATGGCCAGCTGCCGCAGGACGATGGATACGGCCTCCGCTTCATAGGACTTAAGCTCCGGATTGCGGACGTATCGTCCAAGGGACTGCTGCCGGATGCTTTTCCGAAGCTCCTCCCGGAAGCCATCCCAGCCGGGGAACATCCACGCTGCATTCAGTTCGCAGCCCATGACCGGCCGCTCCAGAAAGGGGAAATTTTCATATGCCTCCGCCAGCAAAACCGGCTTTCCCGCAAACATGGCCGTTCTCAGAAAGGAAATCGCAATCCATTTTACCGGCGCTATACTTCCCTTATCCTGATGCTCCATAACAATACCGATAAACCCTTCCAGGGGAGCCAGAAAAGCCTCTGTTGCTTTTTCACCTTCCCTGCTAAGCGTCGTACCGGAGGTTTCAATCATCCTGCGCAGAGCCGGAATATAGCAGGTGTCTTTGAAAATCTCCCTGAAATTCACTTCCTCCATCACCGTTCTCCTTAACCCTCATCCTTCGTCTTGCTGATGCGCCTTATATCATGACAATATTGTTTCCTGTGGCGCTGATGCCCTCTTTTCTGAGGTTGATATGGGACTGCGCCGTACCGATCACCACCTCGTTTTCCGCCAGTATCTTTATGGTGTCACCGGCAGAGATATTGACATTGGCCCCGGAGGTAACATTGATGTTCTGATCCGAGATAATGGAGATTCCATCCGCATCGGACAGCTTTATGTATATCTTCTGATCCTTACAGGTAATCACCAGCCCATCCGCTGTCATCAGAATCTCCTTGCCGTTGATGCCGCTCCAGGCCTTATCCTTGACATTTGCCCTGACATTCTTGGCTACGGCTCCGGCTGCAAAGGCCTCCCCCTCATTGCCGGAGGGAAAGAACACTCTCACCTCATCTCCCTCTGCGGGCATGCTGTACCATCCGCTGCCATCCTGAGAAGAATAAGCCGTAGAATAAGGAAACCACCAGTTTCCGCCCTCATCATAGGACTTATCCACTGAGGCAAAATATACCTGCACCTTATCGGCCTCTACTTTCTTTACAATCCCTCGAAGCATTCTGCCGGAAGCGTTGGTATTGGCGGCTCTGGGAACGGAAAAACCGGTGGGAACGCTGAAATCGTATACGCATTCCAGCAACCCGTCTACCAGATCAGCCTGCATGGCTTTGATGCGGTAGCTTTTTCCGTTCAGCTGAATGCTGTCTCCCAGAAAGGCATACGCATAGGTATGTGCATTCTGCGAAGCGCTCCCACTCCCCAATACATCCTTAGACGCCCCAAAGGAAGCCGTATCCACTTTTACAGTCCTGCCCTCCGGCGGAATTCCGATATAGATCTGCGGCTTCAGAGACAGAATATTGACACAGGCCGGCGCTCCCAGCTGGGAGGCCATACGGATAATGAATTCCCAGTCGGTTTCATCGCATTGGAGGATGAAGCTCCCCACCGCCTTATCGCTGACCAGTACCTGCACGCTTCCTCTTGTTTTCAGCAGCTGATTCAGAAGCTGCTCATAGGTCTGTGCGGTATTCTGAAAGGTCTTATTGGCCTTTTCCAGATCTATTTTCCCGCTGGAGGTGATCCCATCCACCACCAGGCTGGCATAGCTGTTTCCCTTTTCCATGAATATCTTACTGATATTGCCATAAAACAGCACCCCAGGCTGTCCCTCGGCTTTTGTACGGATCTTCAGGGCAAATCTTTCATCCACTCTCTGAATCACATCCTGCGCCTGCTCTTCTGCCATCTCCCCCTCAATGTGAAAGTAGCCATGATCGTTTACCGTGTGCCGGATCTGGAGCTTGCTGATTTTCCGAAACGGAATCCCGTCTATCTCTATATTTTCATATGTAATCGTTTCCATACCTATTCCTCTCTATTACGAGTTCCGCAGTCATTCCTCCAGCACCATTTCCAGCAGAGCAATTTCCGGCTGCTTTCGCATCCGAAAATTCTCTGGGCACTGTCTGAATGACTGCTGTTTACGAGTTCCGCAGTCATTCTTCCGGTGTCATGATCCGAAGCGATTTCACGATTTCTTCCGTCAGCGGCGCCAGCCTTTTACTCAGCGTCTGATCAAAGGATATGGTTCCCATCAGCAGCTTTCCCTCCACACAGGTACAGAACAGATTCATATAGCTTACCCCATCTATTGCATTGGCCAGCAGCTTAAAAAGCACCAGATTTCCCTCTTTCCGTTCCAGCTTCTCCTCCCCCAGAAAACGCATTTTAGGGCCAATCCGTTCCATCATATACCGGACATTTTTTGCAGCCTCAAACAGCAGCTCCCCCGGAACCTCATGGGTCGTCCAGTTCAGTGCCAGGGCAAAATCCAGATAGGAATTACTGTACACATACTGGGGACGGTTTCCCAGGAAGTATACCCGCTCGATTTCCTCCTTTGTCCTCGGGGTAAAATCTTTCGGCAGACGCATGGTGATCTTGCCGTCCAGCAGGGCTTTGTCCTCAAAGCACACCGGAATATGAAAGATCGTCACCTGCTCATCATAGATGGAATGTTCCAGCTCCTCCTTGATGACTTTTTCGGAATGTCTGTCTTTTTCATTCTTTTCCATCTGCTTTCTTGCCAGCAGTATGGCTTCGTCGGTAAAATTCATCCTGCTCCTCCAAATCTGTGTTATCCTTTTTGGATATTGCCATTCCCAGTAAGGCAAATGCTCCCTTTGCCAGTATCCCTGTTTCCAATTCCTCAAATGTCCGGATGCTATGATCCATGCCTTCCGGCAGATTATAAAATGCCGGAGCTTCCTCATTCGTTTTCCCGCAGGTCACATAACCAACCAGCCCCGATGCCGCATACATGAGTACACCGGCTCCGGCATTTTTCATCGTTTCGGCAATGTCTGATGCCTCAAATTCCACCTGGTAGCCTTCCCTGACAAAATAACTGGCAATTCCGCAGGGCATCATACCATAGGTATTGTTTAATATCCCATAGGGCTCCATCTCATGAACAATATCCGCAAAGGACGGTGATGCGGCTCCCTGCAGAAGCCTGCAGGCATTATAAGCGGCAACGGCGCCGCCGCCCGCCAGCGCCACTGTGAAGTTGTTAATCTGAAAAGCGCTCATTGCCCCCTGATTGATGATCATGCCGCTGCTGTCCAGAAAAGGTCCCGCAAAGGGTATGGATTGGTTATGGACAAAGTTTTCTGCGATCTGCTGCGCCGGGCAAAGGATTGCCTGCATCCAGTTCAGACTGTTCGTTATCCCGGAGCCCGCCATGGAGCCGCATATCCCCGCTGCCGCCGCTGCGGTATCTGCGCAGGCGGCAGCCGCCATATACATCTGCGCTTCCATGACCGCCTGTTCTCCCGTATCTCCGGTGGAGGCAATCCTCTCCATGGCCGCCGCCAGAACAGCATCCGTTTCCTCTTTGACAATATCCTTTTCTTCTTTTTTCTGAGCGTCTTCCTCTGTTTCCTTACTCTCATCCTCCTCCGGATATTCCTCCAACGGCACAAGAGTGATATTCCCTCCATAACGGCAGGTCAGGCAGCTCTTCATCAGCAGCGCCGGTGCGCCGTCCAGAATGTTCCGATCATTTGTCTCCTCCCACACCTCATCAGTCTTGGGTGTGCATTTAAAGCTCATGATTCCGGTCTTTTCCAGAAGATCCGATGCCAGACCGCCAAGCAGACCCCCGCCAAGCAATCCTCCCACCAGTGCTTTTCGGAAAACCCGTTCCGGATTCTCATCAGAGTCACAATTTCCAAAATGGATCACGTTTTTTCCGGCTATGTGGTCATTGGCATTTAACAGAGGCTGCTGATCCTCTCCTGCCAGGACGCCGTGATCTGTCGGAATATTGATATAGTTGTCAATACTTCCATGCGAACAGCGTATCCGCATCAGACGGTGTACATACCCGTTTTCATTCAGCGCATTGTCTCCGCCTGTGTCTCTCCTGCTGCCGCCTCCACCATGCTCACTCAACTGTAACCCTCCATTTCTTTCTGTGCTCTGTTTCCTGGGGTCGGTTTTCTCCCATGACCTGTTTCCGCACCTCTGCAAGTCCCTTATAAATCTCTATATTGGATGTGTCCGTAAGTTCTTTCTGTCCTTTCCGCCGCAGATAGGCTTTCAGAGCTTCTGCCCCTACAGGCTGACTCTGTCCGAGAATCTGCATACAGAACAAGGCATCATAATCGGAAATGTTTGTAAGCTCCAGCATTTCTTTGGCAAAGCTTTTCGTAATCTCAGGCGCCAGAGTACTGCTCTCCGGGGAAGCATATGGTACATATACTCTGTTCAGCGTATCGTAGATCGTATTTTTGTCTTCAAAATTCCGATATTGATACCGAAGCTGCGCCCCCTCCTGCAGGGTAAAACGGCACAGCTCCATTTCCCCTTTCTGTATCTGGGTCTGTTCTGAGAAAGCAAGCTCAAGCTCCCGGTAAATATAATTGGGATCCCGCATTTCATCTGAAAATTTTAATTTCAATAGCGTCAGGTTGTTGGTAGGATGATATAGGGCCATCATTGGTTCTTTGATCAGATAAGGCCTCTTATCAAATAACAAAATGCCTTTGTTCAGGATTATGGTATCCCTGGTGGTGGTCAGTTCACAGCCCGCCAGAATCCCGTCCGCATATCCTTTGTACCTGTATTCCTGAAACAGGAATGTGTAGTCTGCTAATGCCTCCAGCATGCCTCTTCGCAGCAGATGGGCATCCTGAAATAAGGGAATCGCCTGTACCAACATAATAA
>JAGANP010000174.1 GCA_017624175.1 Lachnospiraceae bacterium
ACTGCGCCACCAAACAGACCGATCTTACCACCCTTCTGATAAGGACAGAGCAGGTCAACGACCTTGATTCCGGTTTCCAGAAGTTCTGTCTCTGTAGACTGCTCCTCAAACTTGGGGGCCGGTCTGTGGATGGGTTCGTATGTCACGCCCTCCGGTGCCGGTTTATTGTCTATAGGCTGGCCCAGTACATTAAAGATACGTCCCAGGGTGTTTTCACCTACCGGTACGGAAATAGGCGCACCTGTTGCAATCGCATCCATGCCGCGGATCAATCCGTCCGTGGTACCCATGGCGATACATCTGACCGTATCGTCTCCCAGGTGCTGGGATACTTCAACGAACAGTTCACCGCCGTCTGTGGTGGGGATGCGGATCGCTTCATTGATCTCAGGCAGCTTTCCCTGGTCAAAACGGATATCCAGAACGGCACCCACGACCTGGGTAATCTTACCTATATTTTCTCCTGCCATTTCTACCTCTTTCCTGCCCGATACACGGGCATGATCTCGTTCATTTTCATTACTTTTTGCATCAGACCTATTTAGCCCAATGCTTCTGCGCCTGCAATGATCTCTGTCAGTTCCTGTGTGATAGAGCCCTGTCGCGCCCTGTTGTATTTCAGTGACAGATCGCTGATCATTTCCTCAGCATTGCTGGTGGCATTATCCATAGCCTGCATACGGGCGCCGTTCTCACTGGCCACAGCCTCCATCATGGCCCCGTAGATCAGGCTGGTAATATATTTGGGAATGATCATATCCAGAGCCTCTATATCCTCCGGTTCAAAATTCATCATCGCATTTTGCGCATCCGCCGCCTGCATATCGGCATCGCACTCCACGGGAAGAAGCCGGATGAGTCTGGGTTCATGGCTGACCGTATTCTTAAAGGAAGTATAGGCCAGATAGATCTCACCGATCTCCTCTTTTGCAAAAGAATCCAAAAGACGCTGGGCCAGCAGCATGGCGTCTGCGTAAGAGGGTTCCTCGATGACCTCCGGAAGCTCCTCTTTGATCTCATAACCATTTCTCTGCAGGATATCTTTTCCCTTGTTGCCGATGGCGTAGATCAGCAGATCCTCCCTGCTAAGCTCCTCATTTCTGGTGATGAGCTTTACCACATTGGAGTTGTATCCTCCAGCCAGTCCGCGATTGGAAGTAATGACGATCACTGCCTTTTTAGCAGCTTTTCCGGGGATCAGATACTTATGCTCTATATGGCCGACTCTCGACAGGATACTGCTCACCGTCTGATACATACAGTCGAAATAGGTCTTGGAACGTTCTGCATTTGCTCTTGCTCTCTGCAATTTGACCGTAGAGACAAGCTTCATGGCCTTGGTAATCTGCTGAGTGCCCTGGATACTGCTCTTACGGCGCTTTATATCTCGCATTGATGCCATAATTTTCCCTCACTTCCAAATTGCTTATTTCGCAAACACGCCCTTGAATTCCGCAATGGCTTTCTTCAGCTTTTCTTCGGTTTCTCCGCTGATGACCTTTTCCGCAGCGATACCGGAAGGCACCTCCGGATACTTGGTATCCAGGAATTCAAAGAATTCTTTTTCAAAGCGGGTGATATCCTCAACAGGAATATCTAACAGGTACTTGTTGGTAACCACATAGATGATGATGACCTGGTACTGTACCGGCATGGGCTGGTACTGGGGCTGCTTCAATACTTCCTTGATACGTTCACCCTGAGCCAGCTTCTCCTTGGTATCCGCATCCAGCTCGGAACCAAACTGTGCGAAGGCTGCCAACTCTCTATACTGTGCCAGCTCTGTACGGATAGGAGCTGCGATCTTCTTCATTGCCTTGATCTGTGCCGCACCGCCTACACGGGATACGGAGAGACC
>JAGANP010000175.1 GCA_017624175.1 Lachnospiraceae bacterium
GGTCACATCACAGTAAATGATCCCTATACTCTGCCCTTTCCGGATATGCTCTATGTACTCATTCATGGCATGGCGGTTGCCGATTCCGGTCAGCTGATCAGAGTAGCTCATCTCCACCAGCTCCCGCACCAGATTGCGCCGTCTCAGGGAGGCGAGAATGAAATGCGCCATAATCTGCAGCATATTTGACGTATACTCCAGAGAGGCCACCGGGGGATTATCCACACCGTAGAATCCGATCGCTCTGCCGTCCTCATAGATCGGTACCACCACAAGGGAATGGATATTCTGCCGCTTCAGGACCTCGTACTGCAGGGGATCCATTTCCCGGATAGTCTCCAGATTCTCTATCACGATATGCCTGCCCTCCCTGAAATTCCGATACCAGTTGGCACACACCTCCGGAGCGACATTCTGCAGATTGGCCTTTTCCGGCCTGACGCCGTTGGCCACCCACTCATAGGTATTGTCATCTCCGCCGTTTTTATTTTTCTCAAAAATATAGGTTCTCTCCCCTTTCAGAGCCTTTCCCAGATACTCCAGCATGACCTCCAGGGTCTCGGTGGGCGTTTTTTCCTGGAGAGCCACACGGAGTCCCTCGTTGATCATCGTCTCCAGATTCTGGTAGTTCTGCATCGCACTTCCCCGCCGCTCCTGGCTGGTCACATCCAAAGCCAGCTCCATACGAAATTTCTTTCCGTCCTCCTCCAATATGGTATCCTTTAACAGGAAATACCGATCCAGCACCGGATTATAATACCGCCACTCCCTAAAGTAGCCCGGTCTCAGTTCATGGTTATTGCAGATCATACAGGGCATGGAACAATTCTGCAGCACCTCGTAGCATTTTTTTCCGACCACTTCCTCCACAAATTGAAACCCAAAGGTCTGCACTGCCTTTTTATTCATATAGAGCAGCTCATAACTGTCCACATCCGAGACATATACCAGTTCATCCATATTTTCAAAAAATTCCCAAATTTTCCCCATGCTGTCAGATCTCCTTTATGTCAGCCGACCCAAGAGCCGTTTTTTCCTGATGCAAATCCTCTCAAATAATATATAGTATATACCAGAATCCTCCTGACAGGCAATAATTTCTTTTTCTTTTTATGTTTTTTTCAGATTTCCCAGGCATGCAAAAACCGCCACAGAGCTGTGACGGTTTCCGCATCAGGGATAAGCGGCCTTTAAATAATAATACAAATCATGCCTCCGTTGCTGTCGTTGACGATCTTCTGCATGGTATCCTGCAATTTTACCTGACATTCCTCGCCGATGGAGGCAATTTTGGTGGTAATGCCGTCATTTACCAGCTGTTCCACGGATTTGCCGAAGATATTGGTATCCCAGATCCCCTCCCCGTCGTGGTCCGTATTGTTGATATACCGGATCAGATCCTCCGCCTGCTCCTGGGTGCCCACAATGGGAGCGATCTCCGTCTCGATATTGGCCTTGATCATATGGATGGAGGGGCTTACCGCCTTGATCTTCACGCCGTATTTATTGCCGTGCCGTATGACCTCCGGCTGATTCAGGACGATCTCCTCTTTCATGGGCATCACCACGCCGTAGCCCTTCATCCGCACCATGTTCACCGCCTGGAGCACCTTGGTATATTCCTGCTTCATCCGGGCAAATTCCTGCAGCTTGGCAAGCAGCTGATATTCATCCCCGATCTCTTCGCCCACCATGTCCGTCAGCATCTCATAATAGTAGGCGTCATCCGCCTCCAGCTGAATCCGGACGGAACCGTCGCAGAGAGAGATCTGATCCACCTTGGTGCGCTTCACATACTGGCTGTCAATATTAATCGGATGCTCCATGCAGTCCCGCAGCGTGGTGTAGCCTTTCATGATCTCTCTGACCCGGTCGATCAGCTCCTGCTTCATCCGGTTGTCGGCAGGCAGCATCTCCACCCATTTGGGCATATAGAACTCAATGACGGAAAGAGGAAACTCATACAGCACATTCTCCAGGATTCTGTGAATATCCTCTTTTTTCAGCTGCTCACAGTTCACCGGCAGCACGGCGATACCGTACTGCTCCTGCATCTGCCCGGCCAGCCTCTTTGTCTCCTCCGAATGGGGCTTCTGGCTGTTTAACAGCACCAGGAAGGGTTTATGTAATTTCTTCAGCGCCGTGATGGTCTTCTCCTCCGCCGGCAGAAAGCTTTCCCGGGGAAGCTCCCCGAAGCTGCCGTCCGTGGTGACCACCAGACCGATGGTGGAGTGGTCGTTCATGACCTTATCCGTGCCGATCTCCGCCGCCTTGGTGAA
>JAGANP010000176.1 GCA_017624175.1 Lachnospiraceae bacterium
ACAGACATGAAGGACATCCAGGGAAGCCTGATCAGCGGATTTGCGGTATCGCCTGCGGACAGTCAGGTGATCGGCCCCCATCATCTGCTGAAAATTCTGGATGAGGGGGAACTGCTTTATATACTGGTGGCCAAGGGAACCGGAGATGATGTGTATATGGTGGGAAAAATTGCCGTATGCCAGATTCAGAACCTTGCTATTGCCTATAAGGAGCGTTACGACCGCAATAATTTCTTTCAGAATCTGCTTTTGGATAATCTGCTTTTGGTGGATATCTATAATCGTGCCAAAAAGCTGCATGTGGAGGTTACTGTTCCCCGGGCAGTGTTTCTGATTGAGACCAAGCTGGAGAAAGACAGTATTGTGACAGAGCTGCTGAAAGGGATGTTTTCCGCTCAGAGCGGCGATTATATCACGGCGGTGGATGAGAGCAACGTGATTCTGATTAAAGCCCTGGATCCCGCAGTCACCCATGAAAATCTGTGTGACGTGGCCAATACCATAGTGGCGATGATGAATGCGGAGGCCATGCTGGACGTGCGGGTAGCTTTTGGTACGGTGGTGCAGGAACTGAAAGATGTATCCAAATCCTACAAAGAAGCCAAGCTGGCTCTGGATGTGGGCAAAATTTTCTATGCGGAGAATAAGGTGGTGGCCTACAGCACCCTGGGCATCGGACGTCTGATTTACCAGCTGCCCATCAACCTGTGCAGAATCTTCATTGAAGAGATTTTTGGAGAAAATGTTCCCAGCGATCTGGATGATGAGACACTGACAACGATTAATAAGTTCTTTGAAAATAACCTGAATGTGTCTGAGACCTCCAGACAGCTGTTTGTACACCGCAACACGTTGGTATACCGGATTGAGAAGATCCAGAAGAGCACCGGCCTGGATCTGCGCAATTTTGATGATGCACTGACCTTTAAGATCGCCCTGATGGTGGTAAATTATATGAAATATTTAGATTCTCTGGATTATTGATCCGAGGAATAAAACGGACAACCCCCTAATACACTTATAGTAGACAAAATTATAAGTGTGTCAGGGGGATTTTTATGTATTATGATAAGCAGATCCGTTACATAGATTACCTGGAAAACGGCGAAAAAAAATATAACTGCGGGTATGTGAAAATCACGGTATCGGGCGGTCAGCTGATATTGGAAATGCAGATCAGGGGGCTGTATGAGACGGATGATGTGGCGGCAGAGGTGATACTGGAGGGGGCGGGCACGGAGAACAGGATCGGTTCGGTAATGATCCTGCAGGGCAGTGGAAGCTTCCGCTGGGAGATTCGGGATCCGGTGAAAGAGGGGGAAGAAATGACTGTCCGGGAGGGGCTGCGGTATGGACAGCTGGAACGGATCCGTGTGCAGATATCCCCCAGAAGAAGTCTTCAATGCGTCTGGAGAAAGCCGGTACTGACAGAAGAGGTGCAGCTGAAACCGAGAGAGGAACTGCCGCCTCAGCAGGAAAGCATGGAGGAATTGCCGCCCCGGCGGGAAAACATGGTAGACCTGCCGCCCCAGCAGGAAAGTATGGAGGAGATGTCGCCCGAGCAGGAACCGGAAGAACTGCAGCTTCTGCGGGAAAGCGTGGAGGAGGAGCTGTCGGTATTCCCGGAACGCCAAGTACCGGAACCGGAGGAACTTCCTGTGGAACCGGAACCGACAGCAGAACTGCAGGAGCCTCACGAAGCCGAAATCTCAATAGAAGAACACGCAAAGCCTGCGGAGATGACGGAAGCTTCCCGGGAACTTCCCGGCCCGGCAGTGTCGGAGCCACCGGAAACTGCGAATGCGGAGCTGCAGCAGGAACCGAGCGGCAGACAGGAGCCGCAGACTCGGGAGGCACAGCGTCGTTCTCTCCACGGCCCCCGTACCGCTGCCATGAGCGAGGATAAATGGCGGCAGCTCTGGAAAATCTATCCCCATATCCGGCCTTTTCGGGACGAGCGGGAGTATCTGTCCCTCTGGCCCGAGGATTTTGTGGTGCTGCGTTCGGACGCTTACCGGTTAGCCCATAACAGCTTCCTGCTGCATGGATACTATAACTATGAGCATCTGATATTGACACAAATGTCAGTGAAAGGAGCAGACCGATACTATATCGGCGTGCCGGGGAATTTCTACGAGAAAGAGAAACAGGTAGCCATCATGTTTGGCTTTGAGAGCTTTGAGTGCAGACAGGAGCCGGCACAGGAGGGGGATTTCGGATATTACATGATCCGGGTAGAGCTGTAGCGATGCTCCGATTGCAGATCGCCTACAGGCCGGAAAGGTCAAAGGGCGGGATAAAGCTTTCCTCTGCTACGCCGCTCTCCTGAATATAAACATTCTCCATGCCCAGGCGCAGACAGTAATCCACCGCCCGGCCATATTCTTCAGCGGTAACTCTGCGGTTTAACTCCGGGATATGGGCCACCTGGGGCAGGGGCGTATATTGACACATGACACTGACATAGATGTCAGTCCCATAGGTATCATGCAGATAATGGAGGAGCTTCTTGGTGTCTTTTACCTGTCCCGGAAGTACCAGATGACGCACAATCATCCCTTTGCGCAGCAATGGGGTATCTGCGGGATAAACCGGTGTGACGCAGCTCTCCCGGGAAATGGCTGCGTCAGGGGCCGTATGGGACGGGAGGGGCCGGGCGGCGCTGCTCTCCTCAAATAGGGGTCTCCCCACCTGACGGAACATTTCTGCCAGGGCCGCCTTTGCCCGCTCAAAATAGTCTTCCGCATGGGAGTATTTCCGGCCGAGCTCGGGGGAAAAATATTTCAGGTCGGGCAGATAAATATCAATCAGCCCCTCCAGCAGCCGCAGCGCCTCGGGCTCCTCGTATCCGCCGCAGTTATACACCACCGGCAGCGTCAGCCCCTGGCTGCGGGCCTGCTGCAGGGCCTCGGCGATCAGGGGAATAAAATGCGTAGGAGTCACCAGATTGATATTGGCGGCTCCTTTTTGCTGTAATTCTCCAAAAATCTCCGTCAGACGCCGGGGCGTGATCTCCCGGCCGGTCTGCCCCAGTGCAATATCGTGGTTCTGACAGTAGCAGCAGCGCAGATTGCAGCCGCTGAAAAAGACGGTGCCGGAGCCCGCAGCGCCGGAGATACAAGGCTCTTCCCACATGTGCAGGGAGGCACGTGCCGCCCGGAGCTGCGCAGTCTGTCCGCAGTAACCGGTCTCCCCGGCCAAACGGTTCACGCCACAGCGGCGGGGGCAGAGCCGACAGCAGGAAAAGTGCTGCAGCAGATCCGTATGAGATAAAGCGAAAGACGGATACTCTGACACGTTAAGATGCTCCTTCCAATAAACTAAGCGCCGCCTGCAGATCTTCTGTCCGGGCGGCATCAAATTGCGGTATATGCAAAGACCGTATATCGCAGGCTGCTTCACCGGCTCCACCCGGCGCCCTTACGGCACATGGGAGGTTCTACTTAGTGCTGCTTTGTTCCCAACCTGACACGGTTCGTAGATTCCCATTGCGTAAGACCGGATTTCATCACCGGATCCATAGTTGTTCCCACGATATACGGCTTTTATAGTGTATCGTTTTCAGGAGAATTTGTCAAGTGTGACATTTCAGTTGACAAGTATCCGGGGCGGAATTTATAATGAGCTAAAGAGGTTTAAATCCTTAAAAATATGCGGAAAGGGGATAGAAAAATGTTAAAAAACAAGACAGCAGTTGTGACTGGAGGAACAAGAGGGATCGGTCTGGCCATTGCCCGGAAATATCTGGAGAACGGGGCCAATGTGGTGGTTGCCGGATCCCGTCAGGAGACCGTGGATCAGGCCTTGGAAAAGCTTCAGGAGTATGAGGGGCACATTATGGGGATATGTCCCAATCTGTGCGACCCCCAGGAGGTGGCCGCCGTATTTGCTTCTGTCAGGGAGCGTTTCGGCAGCCTGGATATTCTGGTCAACAATGCGGGCATTTCCTCCCGCACCAGCATTTATGAATATACCATGGAGGAATTTACCAGAATTGTGGATATCAATCTGAAAGCGGTCTGTGTGTGCTCCCAGGCGGCGGCTAGGATCATGAAAGAGCAGGGCGGCGGCGTGATCCTTAACACCAGTTCCATGGTGGGTGAGTACGGACAGGCATCCGGCTGCATTTATCCTACCACAAAATTTGCCGTCAACGGTCTGACCAGATCCCTGGCCCGAGAGCTTGCCCGGGACGGGATTCGTGTCAATGCGGTTGCTCCCGGAGTGACCAATACGGATATGGTTTCCGCCCTGCCGAAAGAGATGGTGGAGCGGATTGCTGCCGGAATCCCGCTGGGCCGGGTAGGGGAGCCCATGGACGTGGCCAATGCGTTCCTGTATCTGGCCAGCGACATGGCGGACTATGTTACCGGCGTTGTTCTGCGGGTGGACGGCGCTACCATGGTGTAAAAACAGGAGGATACCTATGAATAAAAATGCGTTCAGACAGTTGTCTTACGGAGTCTATATCGTCAGTACCTGGGATGAGGGCAGAGCCACGGGCTGTACGGCCAACAGTGCAATGCAGATTACTTCGGATCCGGCTACGATTGCAGTGAGTATCAATCATGACAATTATACCAATGAATGTATTCAAAAGCTGGGCCGGTTTGCCATATCTGTTCTGGGGGAGCATTCCGATCCCGGAACCATTGGGGTGTTTGGGTTTAAGAGCGGCCGTGACTGCAATAAGTTTGAGGAGGTCAAGCCGGAGATCCGGGGATTCATGCCGGTGATTCCCGATGCCTGCGCCTATCTGGTATGTGAAGTTGTGGATCGGATGGAGACCGATACGCATACGGTATTTTTAGGTAAGGTGGTGGATGCGGATATCCTGAACGAGGACGATCCCATGACCTATGCCTACTATCACAATGTGATCAAGGGGAAGAGTCCGAAAGCGGCGCCTACCTACATTCCCGAGGAGCCCCGGGAGGAAACGGGAGCTTCCTATGTATGCAGCGTCTGCGGATATGTGTATGATGGAGAGATTCCCTTTGAGGAACTGCCGGAGGATTATGTCTGCCCGGTGTGTAAGCAGCCCAAATCCGTGTTTCGGGAAAAATAAATATAAACAGGCAGAAGCAGGGCCCTACGGGTTTTCTTCTGCCTGTTTTTTTCGTTCTTTTTCCTGCCTGTTGCGGATGCGGAGCCGGGTAAAGAATTCTTTCAGTATACTGCTGCACTCGTCTTCCAGTATTCCTCTGGTCACAGCGGCCTGATGGTTGAACTGGGGCATCTCCAGAATATTCAGCACGGAACCGCCGCAGCCGGCCTTGGGATTCATACAGCCCATGACGACCTCCGGGATCCGGGCCTGAATGATCGCTCCGGCGCACATCTGGCAAGGCTCCAGTGTCACATAGAGCGTGCAGTCCTCCAGCCGCCAGTCCCCCATCTTTTTGCTGGCCTTGTTGATGGCTGTGATCTCTGCATGAGCCAGCGTGTTTTTGTCGGTATTCCGACGGTTGTAGCCCCGGCCGATGACCTTTCCCTCGTGGACAATGACGCAGCCGATAGGGACTTCTCCCAGATCCAGCGCTTTCTGCGCCAGCTTTAATGCCATTTTCATATATTTTTCCTGTACACTGACGATCCTTGCCATACATCCTCTCGTTCTGCCGCAAGGGCGGCTCCGAAAAAATATTGCACTTCCTGAACGGAATGCGTATACTGAGGGTATCATATCATGCGGGAACGCCGCCGTCAAGGCGGCTGGCCGGGCGGACAGCATAAGCCCGGTGCTTTTGAGATACAGGGGGATCGACATGCATTTTTACGGGATGAATAAGACAACACTTCTGGACTATCCGGGACATGTGGCGGCTACGCTGTTTACCGGCGGCTGCAATATGCGCTGCCCTTTCTGCCAGAACAGCGTTCTGGTGCTTGACCCCGCATCCCAGCCGGAGATTTCGGGGGAAGAGGTGCTGGCATTTTTGAAAAAAAGGCAGGGGGTTCTGGAGGGAGTCTGCATTACCGGCGGGGAGCCCACGCTGCAGCCCTGGCTGGAGGCGTTTATCCGCCGGGTGAGGCAGCTGGGTTATCTGGTGAAGCTGGATACCAACGGCTATCGTCCCGATGTGCTGGCACATCTGCTGCAGGAGGGCCTGTTGGATTATGCTGCCATGGATATTAAGGCCTCCCGGGAGCATTATGGGGCGGCCTGCGGCCTGCCGGGAATGGATCCGGCGCCCATTGATGAGAGTATATCCCTGCTGAAAAAGTCCGGGATTCCCTATGAATTCCGCACTACGGCAGTAAAGGGAATTCACACGCCGGATGAATTTGCCGCTATCGGACAATGGCTGCAGGGATGTGAGGCCTATTTTCTGCAGAATTTTCGGGACAGCGGTGAGATTCTGCAGCCCGGCTATGATGGTTTTGAGCGCAGCCTGCTGGAGGAGATGCTGATACAGGTGAGAAAATATATTCCCCAGGCACAGCTGCGGGGCGTTGACTGAAAGGAACTTGGAATGGGGCCTGACCGGCCGGAAAAAAGAAAGCATCCGGGGAACCGATGGAGAAAAACAGGAATATTATGCTAGTAAGTCGTATGATTTGCGGTGGTGGTGTTCTTGGAAACATGTAGACTCATACTGGAAGCCTGTGCGATTGCCCTGGCTCTGTCAGTGGATGCTTTTGCAGCGGGCTTTGCTTACGGTACCAAGCAGATCCGGTTGTCCTGGCGTCCGATCCTGGTGATCAATCTGATCTGCAGCGCTGTGGTGGGCCTGTCATTGGGGCTGGGCAGTCTGGCCGCCATGCTGATTCCGGCAGGCCTGCAGCGGGGGCTGTGCTTTGGGCTGCTGTTTGTGCTGGGACTGATCAAGCTGCTGGACGGTATTACCAGAGCGGCGATTCGTAAGTACGGAAATTTGGATGGCAAGCTGAAATTTTCCCTTTTTAATCTGCGGTTCGTATTACATGTATATGCGGATCCGGCGGCGGTAGACCTGGATCATTCAAAGTCCATCTCTGTGGCGGAGGCAGTGTCTCTGGCGCTGGCACTGTCCCTGGACGGAGCAGCGGTGGGCTTCGGCGCAGCTATGGGCAGTGTCAGCATAACGGCGGTGGTGGTGGCTTCGCTGGCCGCCAATCAGATCACGCTGCTTCTGGGGTCATGGCTGGGAGAGCGGCTGACAAAGCGTCTGAATATGTCTCTGAGCTGGGTAGGCGGTGTGATTCTGCTGCTGTTGGCGTTCAGCAAACTCTAGTTGCTATCTCTTGTTCTCAGCCCTGGTTGAGTAAAATTAATCTCAGCCAGGGCTCTTTTTTACTCATTATTTTAACCTATGTCAAACATTGAACGTAATTTTTATGCAATATTTCGGGAGACAATCCCCCTGGGAAATATTGACTAAATTTTCTGTAAACGATATAATGTAATATATTAAAAAATTCAAAAAGTTTGAGCGGGGAGAGTTTTTTATTATGAAAAAAGGTGAAGAAAAGCAGGAGAAAAGGAGGGAAATTAGTCAAAAATAAACAAAAAGAAAGAGTTAATCTTTGAGTAAAAACAGGTATTTTTTTGCTAAACTTGAAAAAGGAGGGAAATATGGGAAAGAAAAAAGGAGTTATCATTGCACTGCTTGCGGCCATGACGCTGCTGTTTACGGTTGCGTGCGGCAAGCAGGAAGAGACGCCTGCGGATGCGGATACCATAGCGTCCGTGGAGGAAGTGACTGGTACGGAAGAGTCCGAAGAGTCACAGGAAGCATCGGCGGAGGAATCCTCCGAGGCTCCCGAAGAGGAAAAGGAAGAGGTAAAGCTCAGCGGAGACTACCTGGCAGAGATTGCAGAGGGGGAAATGCTGGAGTTTGCTTATTCCGATTACAATTCCGATTATGTGGTGGGGAATAAGATTACGATTTCCGTGACCATGGAAAGTGCCAGCGGTTTTAACGGCAGTATCGGCTGCTGCGTGGGTTCCAGTTATGACTGGAATCAGGAAGAATTTGCCTTTGAGGCAGGTTCCGGCACGCTGACATGGACCGTTACGCCCAGCGTGGACAGCGCACAGCTGAATCTCTGATGGGCGGACGGCGGATCAGTGGGCATTACCGCTATTGACATTGCCATTGAGGAGGTTGAGCCCGGTGTCATCGGCAAGGTGGCCACCCTTATGGCACAGGATACCTTTGAGTTTGCTTTGTCTGAGTATAATGCAGATTACAAGGTGGGCGATCTGGTAAAGGTTACTGCAGTGCTGGAGAGCGATGGGGACTTTAACGGCGCCATCGGTGCCAGCGTGGGCAAGGACTATGAGTGGGTACAGAAAGACTTCAATTATGATGAAGCAGGTACCTATACACTGGAGTTTACCGTAAAGCCCAGCTCCGATTATTCCAATATCGGTATCTGGTGGGTGGGAGGCACTTCTGTAGGTCTTCAATCCCTTAAGGTCGAGATCCTGGAAGAGGAGATCGGCATTCATGGCGATTATATCGCAATGCTTACGGATGAGGGAAGCTATGACTTTGTGCCGTCCCTGATCAATCCTGCATTTAAGTTCGGCGATACAGTCAGGATCACCGTTACTCTGGAGAGCGACGGAGACGTCACCGGCTGTATGGGAACCTGTGTGGGCGGTAACTATGAGTGGAAGCAGACGGAATTCAGTTCAGAGTCAGGAATCTCAACCTGGACGCTGGATATTGCGCCCGTTATTGATTCCGTGCAGCTGGGTATCTGGTGGATCGGCGGCACTGCCGTTGGTATCGTGGATATTGATGTGGACATTCTGAACTGGGGTTACCAGCATAAAGAGGTAAGTGGCCTGATCTATACTTCCACCAGCAAGGGTGATACATATACTTTCAAGCCCGCTGATTACTGTGATTTTGAGGACGGAGATATTATCACGATCCTGGTGGAGCTGGATTCCAATGATGTGTATAACGGCAGTCTGGGTCTCACCGATGCAGATGGTGTATACAGAAGTTCAACTTTCAGCAGCAACAGTGGTACGGTGTATTGTGAACTGGTGGTAAAAGCCAGCACTTCACAGGAAGCCAAGATTGATTTCTGGTGGATGAATACCAAGGTGGCCGTGAATGCGATCACGGTGACCAAGGGCGGAACGATTGTGGATACCAATGATGATGATATCTATCATGCAGGAGAGATGACGAAGTATCGTACGGCAGCCGATTACTGCGATTATAAGCAGGGAGATACGATTACAGTAACAGTTACCTTGTCGGGTGACGGATATTTCAACGGCGCTCTGGGTATGGCAGGCCTTGAATGGGTACAGGGAGACTTTGAATCCGCTGACGGCAGTCCTGTGACCTGTTCCATTACGGTACCGGGGGTTGTTTATCAGGAACGGAATATTCAGATCAATGTATGGTGGTCCGAAGGAAGCTATGTGAAGATTGACAGTATTACAGTTACCGTAGGGCAGACGGTTCCGGACGATAATGAGGATGACGATCAGCAGGATCAGGAGCCCATGGACACCTCCGGCTGGCAGCTTGCCTTTAATGGCTTTACAAGCGGCTGGGGCGGTTGGAGCAGTGTAGAAGGTGAGACCGGCAAACTGGAATTCACCACAACGGTTAAGGATATCATGGCAGCCAACGGCATCAGCAGCATTGAGGAATTCGGCGGACTGATCTTCCAGATCTGGCATGTGGACAGCAAGTACAATGGCAGAACTTTCAGCTATAAGCTGACCATCAACGGCGAGACCTATAAAGAAGGCGAGATGGCGATCAACAGCAACGAGTACAACAGCGTCAGCGTGATCCAGATCGAAAGTACGGCGATTAAGGAGGATGGCTATGCATTCTCGGCAGACGATGTAGTATATGGTGTGATTGAGGTGACAGCAGGCGGAGATGATAAGGAAGAGGATCCTACAACGGCCGTAACTATCTTTGAGGGTGGAAAGACGGATGAATCCTATGAAAGCGGAGATGCTTCCTGGCTGCTGAATGCAAATGACAGCGACATCATTACCATTATGTATACCTGTGATACGGCTGCTAATGCCGGCTGGGGTGTGCTTGGATGGGGCGCAGATGTTGACGGCGAATGGAAAGACGGCCCCGGCTACAGTGCTGACGGCAGCAATGCAGCTAAGGAAGTTACAATTAAGGTTACTGCAGCACAGCTGCGTGCAGCATTGGGAATCACAGAAGGTTCTGAAGTGAAGACCATCAAGCTGGGTGCATGGAACGGCGGACGAATTATCTCCCTGACAATCACCGAGGTGAAAGGGGAGCCGGAAGAGCCTGCGGATGATGCAATCCATACGTTCAGCTATGAAGAGTGGAGCGAGAAGCAGGGAACAGCTGATACAGCCATTGCCTGGAGCTTCAAGCCCGGTGATTATGGTGAGTACGCAGAGGGGGATGCCATTACCATCAAGGTGACCATGGAATCCGACGGAAGCTACTATAATGGTACCCTGGGTGTAGGAGATGCCGATGATGTTTGGGTATCCTGCGGACAGGTGGACAGCTCCAGCAGTACATGGACTCTGGAAGTACCGAAAGCCAGTGCGGCGAATGAAGCACAGGTACAGATCTGGTGGATGAATGATGATGCTACCTATGTGAAGGTGACGGATATCCAGGTGGAAAAAGCGGCAGATGAGCCGGAAGATCCTGATGAGCCGGAAGACCCGGAAGATCCTGACGAACCGGAGGATGATGCAATCCATACCTTTACCTATGAGGATTGGAGTGCAGCAGGCAATACAGCTTCTTATGCATTCAAGCCGAGCGAATACGGAACCTTTGAGACTGGTGATACTATTAAAATTACGGTGACCTTTGAGGCTGAAGGAGACTACTACAATGGGTGTATTGGCGTGGCGGATGCAAGCGATACGTGGCTCCAGTCTGCTGAACAAACTATTGCAAATAGTGCCTGGACCTTGACGGTGCCCAATGCCAGCGTAGATAACGAGGCACAGATTCAGATCTGGTGGATGAATGAGGGAACCACAGCAAAGGTGACGGATATCCAGGTGGAGAAAGTAGCAGATGAACCTGAGGATCCGGATGAACCGGAGGATCCTGAAGAAGAACCGATTGATACCACGGGCTGGCAGCTTGCATTTAATGGATTTACGAATGGCTGGGGTGGCTGGCAAGGCGATGCAGGGGCGGAGAATAGTTTGGAGTTTACGACCACCGTGCAGAAGCTAATGGATGCCAATAATATATCCAGTATTGACGATTTCGGCGGACTTATTTTCCAGGTTTGGCATGTGGATAGTAAGTATGACGGAAGAACAATCTACTATGAATTAAGTATCAATGGAAAGGTTTATCAGGAGGGTGAGGCAACAATCAACTGCAGCGAATATAATAGTACTGACATTGTACAGGTCAATGGTACAGGAGTGGGAGGCAGTTATGCCTTTGCTGCAAATGATGAAATACATGGAGTGATCATGCTATCGCCGAAAGAAGATAGTGAAGATCCTGAAGAGGAGCCGATTGATACTACCAGTTGGAAACCAGCATTTTGCGGTTTTACCAGTAGCTGGGGGAGTTGGCAAAGCGATGCGGGGACAGAAAATAGTTTGGAGTTTACAACTACCGTGCAGAAGCTGATGGATGCTAACGGCATTGCCAGTATCGATGATTTTGGCGGACTTATTTTCCAGATATGGAATGTAGATAGTAAATACAATGGAAGAACGATTTACTATAAGGTGTGCGTCAATGGTACGACATATCAGGAAGGCGAAACAACTATCAATAGTAATGAGTACAATAGTACTAGTGTTTTGCAGATTACTGGTACTGCCGCAGGGGGAGATTATTCCTTTGCAGCAAATGATGAGATATATGGCGTGGTTACTTTATCTCCCGAAGCAACAGCCGGTATTGCCAAGGCCAACATTCTGGCAGCATCCGGTATGGAGGGAAAGAATACCATTCCTGCATCAGTTTCCGGCAATGACGCCGATGGCGCAGCAACTGTCTCCGGCGGCGATGCAGCAGACGCTGAAAGCGAAGAAGACAATGTGGTTACCGTTTCCGGCAATGATGCCGAGTAAGAGTAAGAGTTCCTGTTTATAAGATGGCAGGAGAAGTACTAACAAGATAATGTAAGAAGCCCCCATCGGCACAGTGCTGATGGGGGCTGTTTTCATAGCAGTTCTTTTGTTTTTCCTGCGAGATACAGCGGAAGATTTGTGATGCATCCGTCTTTTCGGTAATTGCGTTTTGAAAAGCGCAATGCATGTTCCGGCTGGTGATCGGCAATATATTTCTTGAAGGACGGTGCCGATCTGTCTTCGCCGCTTTTCACTTCGATGGGAATAATCTCTGTACCGTATTGAACCACAAAGTCGATTTCACTGTTTTTGGCGGAAAAATACCGGGGTTCAATTTCAAATTGACTGCGAAGCTGCTGTAAGATAAAATTTTCCGTCAGTGCTCCCTTGAATTGATAGTCTGTTTTCAGGAGGATTGCCCTATTGTCGATGCCAGCCATGTGCTTGAGAAGACCGGTGTCAAATACGAACAGCTTAAAGCAATCCAGCTTATCAAAAGCGGAAAGCGGATGCTCTGCCTTGGAGACATTGTAGATGCGGTTGAGCATTCCGGCAGAAACAAGCCATTCAATAGCTTCTTCAAAATCTCGTGCTCTGCCTCCCTCACGTACCGCTCCATACATGAACTTCTCATTTGGTTTGGCAAGCTGGGAAACAATACTGCGGAAAACCATGAGGATACGTCCGCTGTTGACTTTTCCGTTGTGCTTGGAAAAATCATTCTCATAAACTTCAATGAGTTCTCGCTGTATCTGAGATATTCTTGCCGGATCCTTGTATTTTACCCATGAAGCAACGCACTCAGGCATACCGCCGATGATGAAGTAGTTGTTGCAGGCTTCAAGCAAGCGGTTATGGAAAATCTCTTCGATCTGCTGCTCTTTCTGGATACTCTCGTAATAGGAGTAAAGCGCAGGATCAGTCGCCTCAAGAAACTCATCAAATGTAAGGGGATAAATA
>JAGANP010000020.1 GCA_017624175.1 Lachnospiraceae bacterium
GCCGACTACCGCATGATAGCCGCCCATGTACTTTCCTGCACCTTCGGATACGCCCAGGATCACAGGGCTGTTTAACTCCTGTGCAGTCAGCAGGATGGATTTGGTCCACTCCAGATTATTGATGTTAAACTGGCCTACGGCATAATGGCCAGCCTTTGCCTTTTTCAGCATCTCAGTAGCAGAAACTAACATAATATTTACCTCCACATATATGATATTGCGTCCGCCGACCGCTCGGCAGAGCGGATCCATGGACGTCCCTTTGTATGCCAGTATAACTTATTTTCCGAAAAAAGGGAATATGTTTGTTAAAGAATTAGCAAAAAATATTTTCCTACTTTGTTTTTATCGTGATTGCCTTGTGGCGGTTGCGGATCGTTACCTTTTCATGGCTGCCGCCGTATTCCCCGTCCAGCGTCCAGGCCATGGGCTCCGGGCTCTCTATGGTCAGCCGGTCCGTGCGGAAATACAGCATGCAGTCCGCATTGATATCCCGGTTCAGCAATGCCGCCACCACCGCATTCAGCTCCAGGGGATTCCTGGGCCTGCGGATCAGCGTCACCTCAAACACCCCGTCATCCAGCTCCACGTTCTTGCCGGTGATCTGCTTAAAGCCGCCCACCGACACGGAATTGGTAATCATGCCGAAGATGAATTCATCCTCCACCACCTGATCCTCATAGCTCACCTTCAGCGGATAGGAGCGAATGGAGGACAGGCGTTTTACTCCCTCCAGCAAATAGGCCAGATGTCCCAGCACATTCTTCACGTCCTGCGCAGTCTCATAGGATACCTCGGTAAAAAGGCCAAAGGCCGCAATATAGACAAACACATCCTCATTGAATGCCCCCACATCACAGGGGAAATCCCGGCCATTCACCACGATCTGGGCAGCCCGCAGCATGTTCCTGGGCAGCTGCAGGCTGCCGCCGAAATCATTGGTGCTGCCTGCCGGGATATACCCGATGGGAGTGATGCCGCCGCTGGACAGCATGCCGGTAACCACCTCGTCCAGCGTACCGTCCCCGCCGCTGCAGACCACCAGCTCCACCTCCGGACTGCGATCCCTGACATATTCACAGGCGTCTCCTTTTTTCGTCGTAGGACGCACCGTGGTCTCATAACCGCTCTGCTCCAGCAGTTCCAGGATCTCCGAAAGCTTTCCCCGGATCATGGCCTTTCCCGCCTTGGGATTATATACAAACAGCGCCTTTTTCTTCATGCCCGAACACCTCCAACCCTCTTTTTACAGAGCTTTCTGTCCTTTTTATGAAAGCAGAAAACGCCCGGCCGGCTCACGGCAGCTTTTCTGCCGGTTATGCCAGTCAGGCGGATTTCCTTCTCCGTTTCATATGCAGCTGCTATTGCTCAACACCGCACAGATATTGCTCAATCGCTTCTACAGCCTTATCCTCATCGGAACCCTCTGCTGTAACCGTCACCTGCTCGCCATTGTCCAGGCCCAGGCTCATCATGCCCATAATGCTCTTGGCATTGACCCTCTTTCCTGCGGACTCCAGATAGATTTTACTCTCATACTTGCTGGCCACCTGCACCAGCATTGCCACAGGTCTGGCCTCCAGACCATTTTGTAACTTAATCTCCACAGCTGCTTTTTTCATACCGCTCCTCCTTAATACTTTGCCTAATACCGACCGCTCTCCTTGCTCATCACCCTATCCTCCGGAATTCCGCTCTGCGGGACCTCACCCCTCAGCTGCTCTGCCAGTTCGCTGAGCTTGCGGAGTCGGTGATTGACGCCGGACTTGCCCACCGGCGGATCCAGATACTCTCCCAACTCCTTTAACGGTGCATCAGGATATTCCAGCCTGACCTCCGCCATCTCCCGCAGGCCGGGGGAAAGCTTCTTCAGGCCATAATGCTCCCTCAGATACAGGATGTCCTCAATCTGCCGGCCGGCCGCATTTACCGTCTTGGTAATGTTGGCAGTCTCACAGTTGACCCTCCTGTTGATAGAGTTGCGCATCTCTTTCAAAATCCGAAGATTTTCCAGATTCATCAGGGATACATGGGCCCCCATCACATTCAGCAGATCCACAATGCCCTCTCCCTCTTTGATGTAGACCACATAATACTTCTTCCGAAGCAC
>JAGANP010000177.1 GCA_017624175.1 Lachnospiraceae bacterium
GTCCATATCCCCTTTTCGCTGCCAGCGCCGGATCTTCCACATGACTCTCTCTGCGCCGGATCGTGCGCAGCTCCAGCAGATAGATTCCCGCCGCTGCCAGCCCCAGCAGGCAGCAGACTCCCAGCAGCGTATAGGGCTTCATAGTGCCCAGCAGATTCAGCAGGATAAACAGGGGCACCGCCAGCACCAGGGCGCCTTTCAGAAACTGCTTTATATCAATGGGCAGATCCGCCACTACCTTGCCGGTCTGACCGTTTACCGTGGCATAGGCCACCCGATCCTCTTTCCGCCAGGAAAGAAACCATACCGGGTACATGGTGCTGTGGGTTGCACTGCACCGGGTATGCAGGGTATTCGTCAGATTTTCCTTATTTCCGTTATTTTGAATGCCATATTTTTTAAAAACCGGCTCCTTGCAGATTTCTTCCCAACTGCTCTCATTGGCCAGCTTTTCGGCCTGTTCCAGATACAGCTCCTGGCCTACATCCGCCGTATCCGCATAAAAGCCGCTGAGATAGGCGGGTGTAAAGTCCACCTGATCCTCCACGTGATAGGGCGCCAGGGCCTCGCTGATATTATCATAAAAGGTGGAGGAGGCGTCATAGGAAAAGCCATAGTATTCCCCATCCAGATTACCGGTCAGGTCATAATGCTCGGTATAGACATAATCGCCTTTCCGATAAGAGGTGGTTCCCTTAAAACAGGCATACCCCTGCTGTTCCAGCCGGTAGGTCCAGTAGGGCATATAGATTCCTCTGAAGCTGTCTATGTAAGCGGGATCCCGCAGCTCTCTGGGGGCAAAAAAGGCACGCTTCAGCTTCCTGGCATAAGCCGCCTTGCAGTCCTCCTTGGTCTTTTTAAAGGGGATGATATAGCCGGGGCGCTTCTCCCGGGTCAATCTGGCGGTCAGAATATTGGCGGCTCCGCAAAAGCTGCAGAAAGCCGTGGCGTCCTGATCTCCGCTGATCATCTCGCCGCCGCACTGTGGGCAGCTGAATTTCGTCACCTCAAAGGTCTCCTCCTGCTCCGCATCCTGCTCTTTCTGCAGGCTGTAGGGATCCACCTTTATACCGCAATACGCACAGGCCATCTGCTGGGAAATAATATCAAATTTCAAATTGGCTCCGCAGCCGGGACATTCGTACATGTTTTGCCTCCTGTTCTTCCGTTATACTCAAAAGAGGAACCGATATACCATCGATTCCTCTTCACATTTTTATTGCTGATGTTACATCAGATCCTATACCAGCTCCAGAATAACCTCTAAAGCAGCATCGCCCTTACGCTGGCCGATCTTAATGATTCTGGTGTAGCCGCCCTTACGGTCTGCATACTTGGGAGCATACTCATCAAACAGCTTTGCTACCAGATCCACTTCCTTGGTATTTCTCTTTCTGCCTGCAGCTTCCTTAGGAACCTCTACTACAGGATATAATACTTTCATCATCTGACGGCGGGCATGAGTTCTGCTGGGAAGATCTTTCTTGATCTCTTTCTCCACCTCGTCATATACGGTAACGGTAACACCGTTCTCGATTCTCAGGATCTTGCCGTCCTTATCACGATGGGTCTCGGACAGTACAGCCTTGGTATCCTTGTTGATGATCTGCTTTACTCTCTTGCCGTCCTTGTCCTTGCGGGCAACCTTAGCGGTAACGGTAACGGTCTCGTAGTTGTCTTTCTCTTTCACAGCCAGAGCAATCAGTCCCTCTGCGATCTTCTGTACTTCCTTAGCCTTAGCCTGGGTAGTAACGATCTTGCCGTTCTGAATCAGGGCAGTCACCTGACCTCTTAATAATGCTTTTCTCTGAGCAGAGGTTCTGCCCAGCTTTCTGTACTTTGCCATAACAATAATTCCTTTCTCCATTCATGGTACATCCGGCCACGCACTTCGGACTTACATACCGGATGCAGTATTTACTCCATTTGGGGTTACAGCCCCTGCATGCCTTTCGGGCTTACTGCAGGAACACAAAACAGCGTATTCTGCTGCGTTAGAACTTCTTCTTAGTCCTCGCTGGGATTCAGCTGCAGGCCTAACTCCTTCAGCTTCGCCAACACTTCCTCCAGAGACTTGCGTCCTAAGTTGCGGACCTTCATCATATCCTCAGAGGTCTTATTGGTCAGCTCTTCCACCGTATTGATGCCCGCCCTCTTCAGGCAGTTGTAGGAACGAACGGAAAGCTCCAACTCGTCAATACTCATCTCCAGGACTTTTTCTTTCTCATCGTCTTCTTTCTCAACCATTACCTCTGCATTCTTTGCATTCTCGGACAGGTTGATGAAGAGGCTCAGATGCTCGCTGAGCACCTTTGCTGCCAGGCTGACTGCCTCATCCGGCACCAGCGTGCCGTTGGTATGCACATCCAGTGTCAGCTTATCATAATCCGTAATCTGACCTACACGGGTATTCTGAACCGTTACGTTTACACGTTCTACCGGGGTATAGATAGAATCAATCGCAATTACGCCGATGGGTAAATCTTCGCGTTTGTTCTTTTCGTCACTTACATAGCCTCTGCCCTTGGTAATCGTCAGTTCCATGTACAGCTTGGTATCCTTGCCGCTTAATGTGGCAATCACCAGATCCGGATTCAGAATCTCAATGTCCTGATCCACCTGAATATCGGAAGCTCTTACCACGCCCTCACCCTCGTACTCGATGTAAGCGGTCTTTGCCTCATTGGTCTCGCTGTTGTTTCTGATTGCCAGACTCTTGATATTCATAATGATCTCCGTCACATCCTCTTTTACTCCGGGGATGGAACTGAACTCATGCAATACGCCCTCGATCTTCACCTGACTCACTGCTGCGCCGGGTAAAGAGGAAAGCATGATTCTTCTCAGAGAGTTCCCAAGTGTGATACCATAGCCTCTTTCCAAAGGCTCAACTACGAATTTACCGTATTTTTTATCTTCTGAGATCTCAGCAACCTCAATATTTGGTCTTTCAAAATCAAACACTGCAAATACCCTCCTTTACGAACCCTCGCTGTCAATTACTTGGAGTACAACTCGACAATCAACATCTCGTCTACAGGAACATCGATCATCTCTCTGGTAGGAAGATTCTTGATGGTTCCCTTCAGGGCATCAATATCAACGTCCATCCACTCGGGCACCAGTCTGCCGCCGGTAACCTCTACGATGTCCTTATATCTCTGTAAGGATTTTGCGCTCTCCTTGATCTCGATCACATCGCCGGCCTTGATTAAGTAGGAAGGGATATTGATCACTCTGCCGTTCACTGTTACATGCTTATGATCTACAACCTGACGAGCCTCTCTTCTGGTTCTTGCAAAGCCCATTCTGAACACCACATTGTCCAGTCTGCTCTCCAGCATAACCATCAGGTTTTCACCGGTCATCCCCTTCATTCTGTCTGCTTTCTCATAGTAATTGCGGAAAGGCTTCTCCAATACGCCGTAAATGAACTTCGCCTTCTGCTTCTCACGCAGCTGCAGACCATACTCACTTACCTTCTTGCCTGCTCTTGCATTGGTTCTGTTAGACTTCTTGTCATAGCCCAGATAAGAAGGCTCCAGACCTAATGCTCTACATCTCTTTAACACGGGTACACGATTTACTGCCATTTTTATTTTCTCCTTTAACTTAGATGTTTACAATACCGTGCAGCGCTCTGCTGCAAGTACCTTCTTCCAACTGCTGCTAACTTCAAACTTCCTGATGTTTTCCCCTCCGGCAACACATCAATTTGCTGAAAGAATTGCGCAAGCAATTCTTTGGCAGAAAGTATAGAATATCTTAGGCTGCGTATTTTGCAGCCTTAGATGTTCTCTTTCTGCATTATACACGACGGCGCTTAGGAGGACGGCATCCATTATGAGAAACGGGAGTTACATCACGGATACTCACTACCTCCAGACCGCATGCTGACAATGCTCTGATTGCCGCTTCACGTCCTGAACCGGGACCCTTTACAAATACGTCCACAGTCTTCAGTCCATGTACTAAAGCAGCCTTAGTAGCTGTCTCTGCTGCCATCTGTGCAGCATACGGAGTAGATTTCCTTGAACCTCTAAAACCAAGACCACCGGCACTTGCCCAGCTCAGAGCATTA
>JAGANP010000178.1 GCA_017624175.1 Lachnospiraceae bacterium
ATGGGGGAGCTGCATATGTCCCTTTGGATGCTTCTGGCCGCATACGGAATTGTGGTGCTGGGCGCTGTTTCGGCAACGGCGTTTTTCATGATCGTGGTATTGTTTTTCCAATCCTCATCCGCCAGCGGTGCCTTTTTCGGAATGCTGTCTGCGGCGGCAGGCTTTGTCATCGGCGCCTATATCCCGATCTCCCAGTTTTCGGAGGGGGTACAGACCTTCTGCAATCTTTTCCCGGCAAGCCATATCACGATTCTGTTCCGCAATGCGCTGCTGAACGGTCTGCTGGAGGAGATGAATGCCTCCATAGGCGGAATAGATCAGGGCATGTTTGTGAGCAGCGTAAAGGACAGCTTTACCTTCCGGGCAAAGCTGCTGGGAAGTTCGCTTAATCAGATCGGCTCAGTCTGGTATGTAGCGGGCGTGATCGTCCTCTGCATCGGTATTATGATCCTGGCATATTCCAGAACCTATAAAAGAAAATAGCCCTTTTTTTCTTGAAATATTCATATTGTCATGTTAGAATATTCATGAAGTTTTTCTTTTAACAGAAGGATTGGTATGTTATAATGGAAAAAAAGCAGGTGCCCGGGGAGGATGCACGGCATAGGAGAGTAAATCGGCTGAAAAAGGGGATCGTGCTGTGGATGCTGCTTCCGGTGGGATTGTGTATGGTGCTTTTTTACAGAGTAAATGCTTTAAGCAGACAGCTGGAGGATACGCAGGAAAGCCTGCGGCAGCTGCTGGAGACCGTGGAACAGGGACAGACTTCTGAGACGGGGCAGGATACGGTGCCGCAGCCGAGCAGGACGGAGAGTCATGTGAAAGCCTCCATAGCCGGAGCCGAGGGGATGGAGGGACTGGCGGATTCTCTGAAAGTGGAACAGGAGATTCCCGAAGCAGCTCACAAGGTATATCTGACCTTTGATGACGGCCCCAGCAAATATACGGAAGATATTTTGGATATTCTGGATACCTATGATGTGAAAGCAACCTTTTTTGTATTGGGGAAAGAGGATGAGCACTCCATAGAGATGCTACGGGAGATTGCCCGGCGGGGGCATACCATTGGGATGCATTCCTACTCGCATAAATATGCGGATATTTATGGCTCGTTGGAGGCATTTTCCGCTGATTATTACCGGATCTATTCTTACATATTGGAGAATACGGGCATACAGAGTACCTGCTACCGGTTCCCCGGCGGCAGCTCCAATACGATCAGTGACCTGGATATGCAGATATTCGCAGATTTTCTGGAAGAGCAGGAGGTCGTATTTTATGACTGGAATATTTCCTCCGAGGACGCAGGCAGAACCCTGCTGGATGTGGATGCGCTGGTGGAAAATGCAACGGCAGATATTTTGAAGCATGGAACGTCCATTATTCTGATGCATGATGCGGCGTCCCGGCCCACAACGGTGGAGGCGCTGCCGGAGATTATTGAGAAGATTTTGGCGATGGAGGATACCGAGATACTGCCAATCACGGAGGAAACTACGCCGATTCAGCACATTCATAAAAGCGAATGAAACAACAGATAAACATAGAATGGAGGATAATATCATGGGATTTTTCTCGGACTTAAAGGAAGATCTGTCCCAGGCAGTAAATGAACTGATGCCGGAGGAGGAGGGCAGTGAAAAAGCTCCCGCAGAGACCCCGGCGGAGGGCGGTGAGCCGCAGACTCAGAAGTTTGGGAATATTGATGAGATGCTGGACAGAGTGGATTCCATTGTGGTGCCCGAAGTGACGGAGGAGGAACCGGAGACAGCAGTGCAGACGCCGGGTGCCGCTTCGGAAGAGAACCTGGCGGCAGAGGTGGCGGCTGTGCTGAATGCATCTGGGGAGCCGGAAGCACCTCTTGCGGATATGGATCTGGAAAAACTGCTGGAAAGCGCACTGTCAGCGAGTGAGCCGACAGTACCAATTACGGAAGAGAAGCAGGAAACCAAAAAAGAGATAAAGGGGGAATCAAAGGTGGCAGATTTGATTAATGCAAGGATGGCGGCTGATGAGACATCCACCGTGACAGAGGGAATGACCATTAACGGAGATGTGGTAAGTGAGGGCTCCCTGGATCTGGTGGGCAGTGTGAATGGCAATATAGATATTCTGGGCAAACTGAATGTAACCGGTTATATCTTCGGCAATTCCAAGGCTGCCGAGATCTATGCGGATAATGCCAAGATCAACGGGGAAGTGGTCAGCGAGGGAGCAGTAAAGATCGGTGCAAGCTCTGTAATCATCGGCAATATCAGTGCCACCAGCGCTGTAATTGCAGGAGCAGTCAAGGGAGATATTGATGTACATGGCCCTGTAATTCTGGATACCTCCGCCATTGTCATGGGCAATATCAAGTCAAAGTCCGTGCAGATCAACAACGGCGCTGTGATCGAGGGTATGTGTTCCCAGTGCTATGCAGATGTGAACCCGATCTCTTTCTTTGACGATTATAAGCCGGAAGTGAAAAAGAGCAGAAAATAAGGAATCCAGGGGAAAGGCAGGAACGGAATATGCAGCGCATTTTATTGAAACTGAGCGGGGAAGCTCTGGCAGGAGAGAAAAAGACCGGTTTTGACGAGGAGACCGTCAGGGGTGTGGCCCTGCAGGTAAAGCAGCTGGTGGATGAGGGAATTCAGGTGGGTATCGTCATCGGCGGCGGCAATTTCTGGAGGGGACGTTCCAGTGAAAATATTGACCGGACCAAGGCGGATCAGATCGGTATGCTGGCAACGGTAATGAATTGTATCTATGTGTCGGAGATCTTCCGGTCCGTGGGAATGATGACCGGCATTCTGACCCCCTTTGAGTGCGGATCCTTTACCAAGCTGTTTTCCAAGGACAGAGCGAATAAATATTTTGCGAAGGGCATGGTGGTGTTTTTTGCAGGCGGTACGGGGCATCCGTATTTTTCCACGGATACCGGTGTGGTGCTGCGGGCAATCGAGGTGGATGCAGATGTGATTCTGCTGGCCAAGTCCATCGACGGCGTATATGATGATGATCCCTGTAAGAATCCGGCGGCGAAGAAGTATGAGGAAGTGACCATTGAGGAAGTGATCGCTAAGAATCTGCAGGTCGTGGATATGACTGCCTCTATTCTGGCACGGGATAACCATATGCCCATGTGGGTGTTTGGATTGAATGAAGAGAACAGCATTGTAAATACGGTAAAGGGTCAATTCAGCGGAACCAGGGTTATCGTTTAAAAAAAGTAAATCAGCAGATACCCGAAAAGTGCCCGGAAAAATTGCTGGCCGGAACGGACAGGAAGTTTTCCGCCGGGAGGCACTTGAGAGGTAACTGCGGGACTAAAAATAGGAGGAATAAATATGGATGCAAGATTACAGCAGTTTGATGATAAGATGAAGAAGGCATATGAATTTCTGGAGTCCGACTATGGCACGATCAGAGCAGGACGGGCCAATCCGCATGTACTGGACAAGATTCGTGTGGATTATTACGGTACGCCCACCCCGATTCAGCAGGTGGGCAACGTGACAGTACCCGAGGCCAGGATCATTCAGATTGCCCCCTGGGAGAAGAGCCTGCTGAAAGCCATCGAGAAAGCCATACTGACTTCCGATCTGGGTATCAATCCGTCCAATGACGGCAGTGTGATCCGTCTGGTATTCCCGGAGCTGACCGAGGAACGCAGAAAGGATCTGGTGAAAGAAGTGAAGAAGAAAGCGGAGGACGGCAAGGTGGCGATCCGCAATATCCGCCGTGACGGCAACGATTCTTTCAAAAAGCTGGCGAAGACCGAGGTTTCTGAGGATGAGATCAAGCAGCTGGAGGACAGCCTGCAGAAGCTGACGGATAAGTATATTAAGGATATTGATGCGCTGATGGAAGTGAAGTCCAAGGAGATCATGACCGTATAATGGACGGAGGAGCTGTATGGGGCAGCAAATCCGGATAAGTAGGAAAAGACAATGGATAATGGGGAGGGACAGTTATCATCCGGCCGGATGGTGACTGCTCCCTTTCCATGTATTTAGGAAAACCATTAAACATCATAAATAAAGGGACTGAAAAATGAACGAAAATTTGAAAATACCGAATCATGTGGCGATCATTCTGGACGGTAACGGACGCTGGGCGAAAGCCAAGGGTCTGCCAAGGAACATGGGGCATGTGGAGGGGGCCAAGACCGTAGAGGTGATTTGCGAAGAGGCCTACCGCATGGGCATCCAGTATCTGACCGTGTATGCTTTTTCCACGGAGAACTGGAACCGGCCCCAGGAGGAAGTGGACGCCCTGATGAAGCTGCTGCGGAATTATATGAAGACCTGTCTGAAGACAGCGGAGAAGAATCGTATGTGCGTCCGTGTATTGGGCGAGAAATCGAGGCTGGATTCCGATATCCGCATGCGCATCCAGGAGCTGGAGGAGGCCACAAAGCATAACGACGGCCTGCATTTTCAGATTGCCATCAATTACGGCGGCAGGGATGAGATTGTCCGGGCGGTGAAGCGGATCAGCCAGGAAGTCCGAAATGGAGAACTGGACCCCCAGGAAATTTCGGAGCAGCTGATCAGTGATTATCTGGACACCCATGGAATACCGGAGCCGGATCTGCTGATCCGCACCTGCAACGAACAGCGGATTTCCAATTTCCTGCTGTGGCAGCTTGCCTATACGGAGTTCTATTTTACCCCCGTGGCCTGGCCGGACTTTGATAAGAAAGAATTGGTCAAGGCCGTGGAAGCATATAATCATAGAGACAGGAGATACGGCAGGATCTCCGAGGAGGAAGCGTAATGTTTTGGACCAGACTTATCAGCGGTATTGTCATGATTATCATTGCAGTGGCTACGATGTTTCTGGGAGGTCCTTATCTGGCAGGGATACTGATGCTCATTTCCCTGGCAGGGTATCGGGAGCTTACGAAAGCACAGAAAGTAAATACGGCGGAGAAAGGCTTTAACGGACTGGAGATTATCGGCCTGGCCGGGGTGGCTGTCTATTATGCGGTCATGTATGTGTGGCAGGATACCGCACTGCTGCTGATGTGCATCGTGCTGGTGTTTATGGCGGAGATGTTCCTGTATGTGATCTGTTTTCCCAGGTATCAGGCCCAGCAGGTGGTGACGGCTATTTTTTCTTTCCTGTATGCACCGGTGATGCTGTCCTTTATGTATATGACTCGGATGAGCGAGAGCGGGATCTATCTGGTATGGCTGATCCTGATCAGCTCCTGGGGCTGCGATACCTGTGCCTATTGTGTGGGAAAGCTGATCGGCAGAAAAAAGATTTTTCCGGTGCTGAGTCCTCACAAGTCCCTGGAGGGCTGCATCGGCGGCGTAGCCGGAGCGGCGTTGATCGGCGGGCTCTATGCTTATTTTGTGGTGGAAGCGGTGATTCCCGACCAGAAAGTACTGTGGATCATAGTCTTTATCAGTGCAGTGGGAGCGCTCATGTCCATGGTGGGCGACCTGGCGGCATCGGCTATCAAGCGCAATTATGAGATCAAGGATTACGGCAAGATACTGCCGGGGCATGGCGGGATCATGGACCGGTTTGACAGTATGATCGTGACGGCGCCGATGATTTATTTTCTGTCCGTGCTGCTGATCCACGCAGTCAGATAAGTGTGAGGTAAGGAAACATGAAAAAAATAGCAATACTGGGTTCTACCGGTTCCATTGGCACCCAGACTTTGGATATTGTAAGAAATAATGCCCGGGAGCTGGAGGTAGTGGCTCTGGCGGCGGGCAGTAATGTGGAGCTGATGGAGGCCCAGATCCGGGAATTCCATCCTCAGGTGGCGGTCATGTGGTCCGAGGAGGCAGCTGCGCAGCTGCGGATTCGTGTGGCGGATTGCCCGGTACGGGTGCTGCAGGGCATGGAGGGGCTTCTGGAGATTGCGGTTTTGCCCCAGGCGGAGGTATTAGTGACGGCGATTGTGGGAATGATTGGTATCAGGCCCACCATTGCAGCGATCCGGGCAGGAAAGGATATTGCACTGGCAAATAAGGAGACGCTGGTGTGTGCGGGACATATCATTATGCCCCTGGCCAGGGAGTGCGGCGTTTCCATCCTGCCGGTGGACAGTGAGCACAGCGCCATCTTTCAGTCCCTGAACGGGGAACCGGCGGGAAGAATCAGCCGGATCCTGCTGACCGCTTCCGGCGGCCCGTTCCGGGGCAGAACCCGGGAGCAGCTGGCCGGTGTACAGGTGGAGGATGCCCTGAAGCATCCCAACTGGGCCATGGGGCGGAAGATCACCATTGATTCCTCTACCCTGGTCAACAAGGGGCTGGAGGTGATGGAGGCAAAATGGCTTTTTGATGTGGAGCCGGAGCAGATCCAGGTGGTGGTGCATCCCCAGAGCATTATTCACTCCATGGTGGAATATATTGACGGTGCCGTAATTGCCCAGCTGGGCGTGCCGGATATGAAACTGCCGATCCAGTATGCATTGTTCTACCCGGACCGAAAGGTCATGCGGGATAACCGGGTGGATTTCTTCAAGCTGGGCAGTGTGACCTTTGAGGAGCCGGAGATGGAGACTTTTTACGGCCTGAAGCTGGCGTATCAGGCACTGAAGCAGGGAGGCAGTATGCCCACGGTGTATAATGCGGCCAATGAAAAGGCGGTGGCGCTGTTCCTGGAACGGAAGATCGGGTATCTGCAGATCCCGGAGCTGATACAGCGCTGTATGGAGCACCATGAGCTGACAGAGAATCCGAATGTGGAAGAAATTCTGGCAGCGGAGCAGAGCGTATACGATTATATAAAGGAACTGATATAATATGATGACTTTTATTCTGTTTATACTGATATTCAGTGTGGTGGTAATTTCCCATGAGTTCGGGCACTTTCTGATTGCCAAGGTCAATGGCATCCATGTGGTGGAATTTTCCGTGGGGATGGGGCCTACGATATTTTCGTGGAAGAGAAAGGAGACCAAGTACTCCATTAAGCTGCTGCCCCTTGGGGGAGCCTGCATGTTTGAGGGAGAGGACGGTCTGAATACCCAGGAGGGGGAAAATACAGAGGGTTCCTTTCTGCAGGCGAATGTATGGGCCAGAATCTCCACAGTGCTGGCGGGCCCCATATTTAACTTTATCCTGGGGGCCATTATCGCCATAATTCTGGCCGGAGTGATGGTGTTTTACGATCCGGTGATCTCCGGCGTGACGGAGGGCGGGCCTGCCCAGCAGGCCGGACTGCAGGAGGGGGATGTAATCATTTCCCTGAACGGGGATCGGGTGTATCTGCAGGAGGAGGTTCTGCTGTTTAACCGGGTCAATAACGGCAAGGAATTTACCCTGGAATACGAGAGGGACGGACAGCGCTCCACAGTTACCATAACCCCCCAGCTTAATGAGAGTACGGGCAGCTATGTCATGGGCATCTATGTGGGGGAGGCGCTGAAAGCGGAAGGGCTGGATGTGCTGAAATATGCCTGGTACGAGGTGCGTTACTGTGTACGGTCCACCTGGCAGAGCCTGGGGCTGATGCTGAGGGGACAGGTAAAAAGCGACGAGGTGGCAGGCCCGGTGGGCATAGCTGTCAATGTGGTGGGGAAGACCTACACGCAGGCGAAGCAGTATGGCTGGGAGACTGTGGCGCTGAATATGGGATATATTACCCTGCTGCTGACGTTCAATCTGGGCATATTGAATCTGCTGCCCATTCCGGCGCTGGACGGGGGACGGCTGGTGTTTCTGCTGGTGGAGGTCATCCGGGGCAAGCCCATTCCGCCGGAAAAGGAGGGCATGGTGCATTTTATCGGCCTGGTGTTCTTCATGATTCTGATGGTGATTGTATTCTTTAATGATCTGCGGAATATTTTTATGTAATCGTTTCAAGGTTTCTGCCGGCGGGGATCTGCCCTGCCGGAGGGAACCGTCTGGATTCAGAGCATTTTTCGGGAGTTCTCCCGGCATTTCATTTTTCGTAACAGTTCAGCCATAAGAGGATAAAACCTGGGCATGGGTGCTTGCACACAATGCACAGGGGTTATTCTCTTATGAGCGGAGCGCCCTCAAATAAAATAAAAGGTGAGCCGCTACAGCGGCGCCGGATGCGAAGCAGACGCTTTTATGAATGCGGAGGGCTGAACTGTTACCATTTTCCATTATTCTGTGTGAGAAAGTTTTAAATCTGAAAATAGGAGGTATACATGGGGATTGTATCAAACTACATATGGGAGCGGGCAGCAGATGGCGGTGTCAGTCCGGTATCTCTGGTATTGCAGCAGGTAAAGGTGCGGGGGCGGGAGATTGATCTGTTCTGCGTCTGTACCGACCGGGAGGGGGCAATGGGCAGCTATATGACGGAGCGGCTGGTGGAATGGTTTCACAAGACCTGTCTGCCGGTCTGTGAGAAGCGGAGGCTGCCGCCCCTGCCGTCCCTGCTGGATCCGGAACTGGACTGTATCAGCAGGGAATTGAGCGGCGGACAGGCCGGGCTGCGGGAGGGGCAGCCCGAATATGCAGGACTGCTTCTGGCTGGCAGCCGGTTTTATCTTTTCGGTCAGGGGGCGGTAGGCGTGCAGCTGGTAAACTATCGTTATAACCGTCCGCAGCTGAAAGCCCTGTCCGTGCCCTTGACGGGCAGGATGCAGAGGGGGGTGGGCCTGCTGCTCCATACCCCGGAGCTGACAGAGGGGCTGGCGCCGGAGGAGGTATGCCAGATCCTGCATGGGTCAGGGGACTGGCAGGAGCAGCGCATCGGCAGGAGGTTGCGGGAGCTGTATCAGGAGGGCAGAAGCCGGGGCGCCGGGGAGGCTGTGGGCGGAATCTATCTACAGGTCGTATGACAGGCGAAGAAAGGAGCATGCAATGGAGAAAGGGAGAGTTACGGTTTTAGAGACGGGCGGAAGCATCGGCGGCTATCGGCTGCTGGAGCCGTTGGGCACGGGAGCCACCGCCCGGGTATACCGGGTAAAAAAGGCGGACGGGACGGCTGCTGCCCTGAAATACAGTACGGATACCTGTCTGATCTGGCAGGAGGCCGAGACCCTGCGGCGAATCAACCACCCCTGTTTTCCCCGGTGGTTCGATCAGGGAAAGGAGGAGCAGGGGGCCTATCTGGTCATGGAGTACATTCCCGGCGTCAGCCTGCAGCTGCTGATGGAGCAGTATCCGGGCGGTATGCCGCAGCAGATGGCAGCGGGAATCGGGTTGGATGTGGCGCAGGGACTGGCCTGTCTGCATGGCTGTCAGCCGCCCTATGTCTATCGGGATCTGAAAGCGGCCAATGTGATCCTGACGCCCCAGGGCAGGGCCAGACTGGTGGATCTGGGAGCGGCGGTGTGCCCGGAGGAGCCGGGAGCGCACTACGGACCGGCAGGAACCTACGGCTACAGCGCACCGGAGCAGTTCCGCAGCGAAGCCCGGGTTACAGCATCCTGTGATATCTTTGGGCTGGGAAAGCTTCTGGTCTTTCTGCTGACGGGACAGGACCCGGGGAAGCCGCCCTGCGATACGGCGGCAAATTACGCCGGACACGCCGGGGTGAGCAGCGCATTTGTCCGGCTGCTGGATAGCTGCCTGCAGCAGGATCCCCAGCTCCGCTATCCTGACGCTTCTTTTCTGCTTCCGGAGCTGACCCGGCTGAAAGACGGAAAAAGGCGGTTGGGAGAAATCCTCCATAGGCCGGTCGGCAGCAAAAAGGCGTACCGCTACATAAAATGTATCCGGAGGGGCGAATCCAAAAGATTATTTTGACTTTCCGTGCAAATAATACTATAATTAGTACTATTATAGAAACAGCCCATGGGGCAGGATAACATAAGAGCCAGGGAGGGTACGAAATGAAAGCGTTGGAAGAGTATGTGAAAAGTATTCCGGATTTCCCGGAGAAAGGGATTATTTTCAGAGATGTGACCAGTGTGCTGCAGGATGCGGACGGTTTGCAGCTGGCCATTGATACCATGCAGGAGAAGATCCGTGATCTGGATTACGACGTGGTGGTGGGGCCGGAGTCCCGGGGCTTTATCTTCGGTACACCGATTGCTTACAATAACCATAAGCCCTTTGTGCTGATCCGCAAAAAGGGCAAGCTTCCCCGGGAGACCGTGGAGAGAAGCTATGATCTGGAGTATGGTCAGGCTACGATTGAGATGCATAAGGACAGCATAAAGCCCGGCCAGAGGGTGCTGATCGTGGATGACCTGATCGCTACCGGCGGCACCACGGAGGCCATGATCAAGCTGATTGAGAGTCTTGGGGGCGTGGTAGTCGGCATTGTGGTGCTGATGGAGCTGGCAGGCCTGAAGGGCCGTGAAAGAATTGCGGACTACCGGCTGGAGTCAGCGATCATATATCCGGGGAAATAAGGATACATAGCAGGCATTGGGGGCCTGTGGAAGCAGAGGGTTACAGAAAGGCATAAGGCGTTTATGAGGGAAGAAAAAGATGTGATATTTGATGATGCCAGACTTGGCGAAATAACAGAATTTACATCTCCTGAAGAGCTGTATCAGGATCTGATTTCCTGCGTCAAAAAGTACCACCCCAGCGATGATATATCCATGATTGAAAAGGCTTACAAGGTGGCCAGCGAGGCCCACAAGGATCAGCGGCGCAAGTCCGGTGAACCCTATATCATCCATCCACTGAATGTGGCCATCATTCTGGCGGAACTGGAACTGGATAAGGAGACCATCGTGGCGGGGCTCCTGCATGATGTGGTGGAGGACACGGCCATGACGGAGGAGGATCTGCTCCGGGAGTTCGGGGAGGATGTGGCGCTGCTGGTGGACGGCGTGACCAAACTGGAAAAGATCCCGTTATCCGGTCCCGGAGACCCTTCGGATACCAAGCTGGAGATGCAGGCGGAAAATCTGCGCAAGATGTTTCTGGCCATGGCTAAGGATATCCGGGTAATTATGATTAAACTGGCGGACCGGCTTCACAATATGCGCACGCTGAAATATCAGAAACCGGAGAGCCAGATCCGTATTGCCAGAGAGACCCGGGAAATCTATTCCCCCATTGCCCAGAGGCTGGGCATCTCCAAGATCAAGATCGAGCTGGATGATCTGTCCATGAAGTATCTGGAGCCGGAGGTCTACTATGATCTGGTGGATAAGATTGCCGTGCGCAAGAGCGTCCGGGAGAAGTATATCCAGAGTATCGTGGATGAGGTCAGAGAATATGTGGAGAATGCAGGAATCCGGGCAAAGGTGGACGGCCGGGTCAAGCATTTTTTCAGTATCTATAAAAAGATGAAGAACCAGAACAAGACGCTGGATCAGATCTATGATCTGTTTGCCGTGCGTATTATTGTGGATACGGTAAAGGACTGCTATGCGGCTCTGGGCGTAATTCATGAGATGTATAAGCCCATTCCGGGACGGTTCAAGGACTATATTGCCATGCCCAAGGCCAATATGTACCAGTCCCTGCATACTACGCTGATCGGCAGCAACGGGCAGCCCTTTGAGGTGCAGATCCGAACCTTTGAGATGCATAAGGCGGCGGAGTACGGTATTGCGGCCCACTGGAAATACAAGGAGGCCTCCGACGGCAAGCATGTGGAAGCCCAGGAGGAGGAGAAGCTGGTATGGCTGCGCCAGATTCTGGAGTGGCAGCGG
>JAGANP010000179.1 GCA_017624175.1 Lachnospiraceae bacterium
AAAAGAAGATGAAAAGACTTTTTGCTTTTCTTCTTGCCGGTGTGATGATGTTTGCAACATTGTCCCTGACAGCGGCAGCGGAAGAAGAAGAGTACCTCATGTTCCTTGCCTACGGCGGTGATGCCGCAGAGAGCAATGACTGGGGACTGCAGTATTACGGCGACGGTGCTGCAAGTAATGCAGGCGACATTACGGCAACAACGGCTATGGCAAAGGTGGGAGATACGGTTACCATCAGCCTGACCATGCCTGCACCTGCTGTTTACACCTGGTTTATGGCACCTGTACTGGTGGCTGAGGGTGTAACCAATGTGGACTATACTGTGGATAAGGTAGTGATTGACGGTACGGATATTACCGATACTGTTGATTTCAGCCTGGGCGAGAATGAGTGGTGGTACGAGGGTACCGGCGATTACACCGCAGAGCAGGCGATCCGTTTAAAGGGCGGCTACAACGAGTGGGCGGATAAGTTCATTGCAGAATCTCCTGCAAACTTTACCACCATCGAGTATACCATCACCCTGAATGCAGTGGAAAAGGGCGCTGCAAGCACATCGGATACCACCGGTGCAGCACCTGTGGATATGCCCATGTTCCTGGCTTACGGCGGCGATGCTGCTGAGAGCAATGACTGGGGACTGCAGTACTACGGTGAGGGCGCTGCAAGCAACAGCGGCGACATCGTTGCTACCAATGCAGTTGCAAATGTGGGCGATACCGTTACCATCGGTCTGACCATGCCCGCACCTGCTGTTTACACCTGGTTTACTGCACCTGTACTGGTGGCAGAGGGTGTGACCAGCGTGGATTACACCATTGACAGTGTTACCATTGACGGCGTGGAAGTTCTGGATAGTCTGGATCTGACTGTCGGCGATGATGAGTGGTGGTATGAGGGTACCGGTGATTATACCAATGAACAGGCAATCCGTTTAAAGGGCGGCTACAATGAGTGGGCAGCCCAGGCAATGTCCGAGTCTCCTGCAGAGTTTACGGAGATCATGTACACCATTACCATCAATGATGTAACCACCGGCGGAGCAGCAGCCGGCGGCGCTGTTCCCAGCACCGAGTCCTATCAGGCATTTATCGCCATCGGTGCGGATAAGGAAGCAGAGAATGACTGGGGATACAACTATGTGGGCGAAGATGCGGAGGGAATTACCGCAGTGACCGGCGAATTAAAGAACGGCGAGACCACTACCCTGTCCCTGACCTTTGAACGCCCTGTGTTCTACACCTGGTATGTGGCACCCTGCTTTGTGGTAGAGGATGCTTCCCTGATTTCTGAGGATTCTACCTTTGATGTAAAGGTATACATAGACGGCGAAGAGGTAACTCCCGATATGTCCGCAGGTAAGGCTTGCTGGGCAGAGGGTACCGGCAATTATGCACAGGCCATCCGTATCGGCGGCGGCTATAATGAATGGGGCGATAAGTATCTGGCAGAATCCCCTGCGGGCTTTACCGAGATCACTTATGAGATCACTCCGAATATCCTGGTGAACCAGGCTGTGGAGACTCCCCAGTATGAGTTTGATCCCAACGGAACCTACCATGCATATATCGGTGTGCAGACACCTACCTGGATTTTCCGTAACGCATATGATGATGCTACCTATGGTCTGGAGTCCGGATGCTTTGATCAGCTGGGCTTTGTAGACGGCGAATGGATCGCTCAGGGCGGTTCTTTCAAGGATGCGGAGATCACCGGCAACGGCACCTATACGGTTGCTGTAGAGGGCTATGATTTCTCCGGTACTTTCCAGGATCAGGCGATTTTGGGTGATGAGGGCCTGTTCAACCTGCTGTTTGTATCCACCGACCTGCCGATGAACGATGAGGTTGTGATCTCTAATGTGGTTCTGAAGATGGACGGCAATGAGATTGCTACTATGGACGAAGCATTCCTGGATTCCGATTCCAAGGAAGTGCAGAAGGTGCTGCTGGCAAATATCTGGAATAATGAGCTCAGCGCACTGCCTTACTATGCTGCTCCGACCCAGAGCATCGAGATCAGCTTTGACGTCAGCGGTTTTGCCAATGATGCAGTAGCAGAAGAGGTGGAGGAAAGCACGGAGGAGGTTTCCGAACCTGCTGAATCCGAAGCTGCACCTACCGAGGCTCCTGCAGTGGATACTTCCGCAGATGCAGAGGGCGGTTCTTCCAACGGCGTTATGATCGCAGTGATCGTTGTGGTAGTGGTAGTAGTTGCCGCTGTCTGCGCCGGTGTGGTTGTGGCAAAGAAGAAAAAGAAATAAGCAATACAGAGAGTGTTAAGGAAGGGGCTCCGTAAGGGGTCCCTTTTTTAAAGAAAAAATGAAAGAAGTATTAAAAATTACTATATTTTCCGTCAAGTAATTACGGTATTTTTTGCAGCCCGGATTCGGTATAATAGCATTAATCGGTAAAAGAGGGGGATCCGCAGGATTGCCCTCATTGTATGAAAAAATACGGATTGGGAGGTAACAAATGAACGAGAAAAAAACAGGAAAAGAACGTCTTGCGGATAAGATTTACTATCTCAACAGGATCGGGATTCTCTTATCCATTGTACTGATGTTCTTCCCCGGAGTCAATCCGGCAAGAGTATGCGGCTATATCAATAAAAATATGTCGCTGCTGACCAGCGGTATGTCCTATAACGGACTGATCGAGGAGTGCGGCAGAGCTTTCCGGCAGGGCTGGTTATCAGAGAGCTCTTTCCAGCTGCTGTTTGCAGCCAGTCTGATCACCTGTATCGGTATTGCGCTTACGGCAGTCTGCGGCTGTATGTCGCTGGGGAATCTGAAGATGAAGCGGACGGGCAACTGGTTTTCCATTGCCGGATCTGCAGCGGAAATCGCAGGACTGAGCATGATCTACATCGCTTATACCCAGATTGCAGCTACCGAGAGACCGGAGAAAGTGGAGCCCCAGCTGCATACGGTGGGCTTCCTGCTCTTTATGATTGCCGCCGTGGTGGTTCTGATTACGAGTCTGGTAATCCAGATTCTGCTGCCGAAGGCCGAAAAGGACATGAAATATGCCATGGAATCCAAATTTAAGCTGTTCCTGATGTTTCTGCCCTTTATCGCTCTGACCTTTGTGTTCAGCTATCTGCCTCTGTGGGGCTGGCGGTATGCATTTTTTGACTATCAGTCGGGCGGTACGCTCTCCTCTGAGAACTTTGTGGGTTTCAAATGGTTTACGCAGTTGTTCCAGAACGAGGCTACCAGGCAGGATATTGTGAAGGTGCTCCGCAATACGCTGGCAATGAGCGGAATTGGTATTGCTACCAGCTGGCTGCCCATGGTCTTTGCCATCTTCCTCTCTGAGGTAAAGAGCCCCAGACTGAAACGGTTTGTGCAGACTTTCACCACGATACCTAACTTTATCAGCTGGGTACTGGTATATGCCATCGCTTTTGCCATCTTTGCTACGGACGGTTTCCTCAGCAGTCTGCTGATGAATATGGGAGTACTGGACAGCGGTTTCAACTTCCTGATGCCCACCGATCATATGTGGCTGAAGATGTGGGCCTGGGGAACCTGGAAAGGTCTGGGCTGGAGTGCGATCATCTACATAGCCGGTATTTCCGGTATTGACCAGCAGCTCTATGAAGCGGCCACCGTGGACGGCGCAGGGCGTTTTCAGAAGATGTGGCATATTACGGTGCCGGGACTGATTCCGACGTTCATGGTTCTGCTGCTGATGTCCGTGGCAGGTGTGCTGAGCAACGGCATGGATCAGTATCTGGTATTTGAGACCAAAAACAATATTGAATGGCTGAATGTGCTGGATCTGTATGTTTATAAACTAGGTATCAACAACGGTGCAATCCCGCTGTCCACAGTGGTGGGTATGACCAAGTCCATTATATCGGTAGTGCTTCTCTTCCTTGCGAACGGCATATCTAAGCTGGTTCGAGGCGAAAGCATTGTATAGGAGGTGAGGAAAATGGCAAAGACAAAGCAGGAAAAGCTTGATGCGAAGAAAGAAAAAGAGTATTATAAGAAGCATAAAAAGACATTTAAGACCAAGCCGGGGGATGTGGTATTCAATATTTTTAACTATACCTTTTTTATCCTGTTTACCATAACCTGTATATTCCCTTTCTATTACCTGTTTATCAATACCATTTCGGATAATGATCTGGTGCGGAAAGGGGCGATCAACTTTATTCCCCGGGGATTACACCTGACCAACTATATTTCCATGCTGCAGGCGGGAGAGATCTCCCAGGCCTTTCTGGTATCCATCAGCAGAACCATCCTGGGCACCGTGCTCATGGTGGCAGCTTCCGCTTTTGTGGGATATCTGGTGACCAAGCAGGAGATGTGGCACAGGAAGTTCTGGTACCGTTTTCTGGTGATTACGATGTATTTCAATGCGGGTCTGATTCCCTGGTATCTGAATATGGCCATGCTGGGACTGACCAATACGTTCTGGGCCTATATCATACCGGGCATTGTGGCGCCCTACAATATTATTCTGGTGAAGACCTATATTGAGTCGATCCCGGCGGAGCTGGAGGAGAGCGCATTTATGGACGGCGCTTCCTATATGACCATTTTCCGCAAGATCATCTGGCCGCTGAGTAAGCCCATTCTGGCTACGATCTTTATTTTCGGTGCAGTGGGACATTGGAATTCCTTTACGGATTCCCTGATCCTGATGCAGGGGGCACCGGAGTATTATACGCTGCAGCACAGGCTGTACATGTATCTGAACCAGGCGTCCAATATTTCGGCCATTGCCAACAGCGGACAGATCTCCGATACGGTGGCAAGCAGCATGATGAACTCCAAGGTAATCAAATACACGATTTCCATGGTAACCATCATTCCGATCCTGATCGTATATCCGTTTATGAACCGGTATTTTGAAAAAGGTATTATGCTGGGGGCTGTGAAAGGTTAAAATGCAGGGTAACTGCGGAACTTTACTTTAAATAGGAGGATGATTTATTATGAAAATGAAAAAGGTGATTTCCTCACTGCTGGTGGCAGCTATGGCAGTGGGAATGCTTGCCGGATGCGGAAGCAGCGGCAATGCGGGCAGCAACGGATCAGGCGGTTCAAACGCTTCCAGCGGAGAGCCCATTACACTGACCGTATTCAGCGAACTGGCAAACTATGCCGGGGAGATGCAGGGCTGGTTTGCCAAGCTGATGCTGGATAAGTTCAATGTAAAGATCAATCTGGTGGCTTCTGCAGACGGGGTGTATGAGACCCGTATGGAAGACGGCAATCTGGGTGATATTGTTGTATGGGGTTCCGACGGCAAGAACTATCTCCAGGCAGTGGAAGCAGGACTTCTGCTGGATTGGGAGGAGGACGGCATTCTGGATGAATACGGTCCGTATATCCGGGAGAACATGTCCTATGCTCTGGAAAAGAACAAGGAAGTATCTGCGATTAAGGATGAGGAAGGCAATGTGATTTCCGGTGGGGATACGATCTATGGCTTTGGCCACAATGTGGCTTCCAGCGCAGAAAGCCACGAAGCGTTCTTCTATACCTGGGATATCCGCTGGGATCTGTATGAGCAGCTGGGACATCCCGAGGTGAAGAATCTGGATGATATGGTCACTCTGTTTGAGCAGATGAAAGAGATCTGTCCTACGGATGACAGCGGCAATCCCACCTATGCCATGAGCCTGTGGCCTGACTGGGACGGCAACTATGTAATGTATGTAAAAGCAATGGCAACGGCATATTTCGGATATGATGAAATGGGCTTCGGCCATTATAATTCCACCAACGGCGAGTGGTATTATGCAATGGATGAGGGCAGTCCTTATCTGCAGATGCTGGAGTTCTTTAATACCCTGTACCGCAAGGGCCTGCTGGATCCTGATTCCATGACCCAGAAGTATGACCAGATGCTGGAAAAGGTACAGAACGGCGGCGTATTCTTCTCCATTTTCAATTACGCAGGCTCTGCAGCCTACAACACGGAGGAGCATATTGCAGAAAATAAGATTATGAGAAGCCTGGTTCCTGACGAGGCATCTCCCATTGCGTATGGTATGAGCGTATACGGCGGCAACAGAATCTGGAGTATCGGTTCCAAGACCCAGTATCCGGAGCTTTGTATGGAGATTATCAACTGGCTGTGTACTCCCGAGGGAAGACTGACCACAGAGTATGGCCCGAGAGGACTTTGCTGGGATTATGACGAGAATAACAAGACTTACTTTACGGATTTCGGTTATACCTGTGTGACGGACAGAACTACCATGATGCCCGAGGAGTGGGGCGGCGCTACCTTTAACGATGGTGCATTCCAGATCAACAATACCACCTGGTCCCTGAATGACGTGAATCCGGAGACCGGGGAGAAGTACGACAAGGAATTCTGGGCGAGCTATCAGTCTGCAGAGGGTCTGAATGATGCGGACAGAGACTGGAGAGAATTTACCGGCTGCACCCTTGTGGAGGATTACATGGAGCAGACCGATTATACGGTAGATATCGCCACCACCTATGCAGAGAGCAAGAGAAGCGCAGAGCTGGAGGTAATCTGGAATCAGGTAAAGACCTGTATCGTAGAGTATTCCTGGAAAGCCATCTATGCTTCCACCGAAGAAGAGTTTGACTCTCTGGTGCAGGAGATGAGAGGCAGAGTGAGATCCTACGATCCCATGGAACAGTGTAAACAATGGTGTGAAGAAGAAGCAGCAAGAAAGAATAGTCTGCAGGCACCTCTTCGTTAGGAAATGTTGACAGGGGCTGTCCTTGAAAAAGGGCAGCCCTTTTTCAAAAGAATATACGGGGTATAACAAGATGAAATTTTTCAGTGTGGATGGAGCTTTTTACCGGTTTATGTCAACTCTTTGGGATGTAATCAAGCTGAATTTCCTGTGGATTCTCTTCAGTCTGCCCATCATTACCTTTGGGGCGGCTACGGTGGCTGCTTTCAGCGTAACCAATAAGATGGCGGAGGATAAGGAGGGGTATGTGGCCCATCAGTTTGTGAAAGCGTTCCGGGAAAATTGGAAGCAGGGAATTCCTATGGGGCTGCTGTTTCTGTTTACCTGCTATGTGGTGTATCTGGATTTTGAATTGTTCCGGGTGACGGATTCCCTGGCGGTATTAATTTTTGGAATCCTGGCGTGCGTTATGGGGATTTTATTATTCCTGTATGCTTTCTCCCTGAGTGCAAGGTATGAGAACACTTTGAAAAATACTCTGATAAATTCCCTGCGTATTTCCATGCGGTACTTTCCCAGGACCATTGGTCTGGTATTGGTGTTGGCGGTAGAATTATTGATTTTCTTTTTTAATACCACGACCCTGTTTTTCCTGGTGGTAATCGGGCCTGCCTGCATCATCTTTACGATCAGCGGGTTTTCCATGTATATTTTCAGGCGGATAGAGAGCGAAAACAAAGCATAGGGCAGTCCCCGGGCATGGGGAACTGTACGGAAAGGAAAGAAGATGAAGCGTATTTATGGAAAGATCCTGGCGGGGCTGCTGGTTCTGGGGCTGCTGCTGGGCAATATGAATCTGGCTGCGGAGGCGGCAGAGGATACGGCGGTTGTTCCGGCAGAGACCTCGGCACCCCTGCCCTTTCGGGATATGACGGCGGATGAGA
>JAGANP010000180.1 GCA_017624175.1 Lachnospiraceae bacterium
ACGATGGGGTTTTTGCCGTTTACGATGGTGGAATAGTCCCGGCGCTTATAGAACATGCCGGTATCCACCCCCAGCACCGTAGCAAAATAGATCGCCCGGTCCAGGGCCCCCTCATCCGGGCTGATGACCAGCAGATGATTCTTGTCCACCAGCAGATCCTCCTCTGCGCTCAGCAGCGCTTTCAGGAACTGATAGGGAGGCTGGAAATTATCAAAGCCGCTTAAAGGGGTGGAGTTCTGTACCCGGGGATCGTGAGCGTCAAAGGTCACAAAATTGGATACACCCATATTCCGCAGCTCTTCCAGCGCATAAGCACAGTCCAGGGACTCCCTGCCGTTTCTCTTGTGCTGCCTGCCCTCGTACAGGAAAGGCATAATCACATTGATTCGATGGGCTTTGCCGCCGATGGCAGCGATGATGCGTTTCAGATCCTGATAATGGTCGTCCGGAGACATGTGGTTGGTATAACCGTTCATCTCGTAGGTAATGCTGTGATTGCAGACGTCCACCAGCAGGAACAGGTCCTTTCCCCGGATGCTTTCGTGAAATACCCCTTTGGCCTCGCCGGTTCCGAAACGGGGACACTCGGCGAGAGTCAGATAATTGCTCTCGATATAGCCGTGAAAGGCGGGATCATTTTTGACTTTATCATTGTTGATGCTGCGCCGGAACTCCACCAGATAATCGTTGACTCTGCGGCCCATCTTCTCGGCAGAGGGCAGAGCAACCAGCTTCAGCGGGGCTACCGGCATTGCATTTTCCAACTCACGTAAATTAGGCATGAAATTTCCTCCAGCTTGTACTACTTTTCAATTCAATACTTAATTTATATCATTAAGGTAGTGACACGTCAAGAATTTTCGAGTAAACTATAGATAAAGTTGTAACAGAAAGTAAGACAATTTAAGATAGAGAGGAAGCTATGAAAAAAGAAAAAGAGCATGTGATCAGCAAAGTGCTGCCGGGCAGTATTGCCGAGGAACTGGAGATCGAACCCGGGGATAAGCTGCTGGCCATTGACAATACAGAGATCGAGGATATTTTTGACTATCAGTTCCTGATCCAGGATACCTATATCGAGGTGGTGATCGAGAAGCCGGACGGAGAGCAGTGGCTTCTGGAGGTGGACAAGGAGTACGACGAGGATCTGGGGATCGAGTTTGAAAACGGGCTGATGGATGACTACCGCAGCTGTCACAATAAATGCATTTTCTGTTTTATCGACCAGATGCCCAAGGGGATGCGGGAGACCCTGTATTTTAAGGATGACGATTCCCGTCTGTCCTTCCTGCAGGGAAACTATGTGACGCTGACCAATATGTCGGAGCATGATATCGACCGGATCATCCGGTACCATTTATCCCCCATCAATATCTCGTTTCAGACCATGAATCCCCAGCTGCGCTGCAAAATGCTGAACAACCGTTTCGCCGGGGAGGCTCTGAAAAAGGTGGACAGGCTCTATGAGGCCGGAATCCTGATGAACGGCCAGATCGTGCTGTGCAAGGGCGTGAACGACGGGGCGGAGCTGGAGTACAGCATCTCCGAACTGACCAGATATCTGCCCAATCTGGAAAGCGTATCCGTGGTGCCGGTGGGGCTGTCCCGGTACCGGGAGGGGCTGTATCCTTTAGAGCCCTTTACCCGGGAGGACGCCCGGCAGGTGCTGGAGATTATCCACGGATGGCAGAAAAAGATCTATGCCCGGCACGGGATCCACTTTATCCATGCCAGCGACGAATGGTACATCCTGGCCGAAGAGGAATTACCGGAGGAGGAGCGCTATGACGGTTATCTGCAGCTGGAAAACGGCGTGGGCATGACCAGGCTGCTTTTAGATGAATTTGCCCAGGGACGGGAGCAGCTCCGCCGGGAGAGACAGCTGCCGGATCCGTCCCTGCAGGAGGAGATTTCCATGGCCACCGGGCGGCTGGCCTACCCCTATATCCGGCGGATGGCGGAGGAACTGATGGAGGATTTTCCGGGACTGCAGATCCATGTCTATGCCATCCGCAACGATTTTTTCGGGGAGATGATCACCGTATCCGGACTGCTGACCGGACAGGATATCCTTGCCCAGCCGCGGGATCAGCCCCTGGGCAGCCGTCTGCTTCTGCCCCAGAATGTACTGCGCAGCGGAGAAACGGTTTTTTTGGACGATCTGACGGTGGCGGAGCTGGAAAAGTCTTTACAAGTGAAGATTAATATTGTAAAATCAAGCGGATGCGACTTTATTGATGCCGTTCTGGGAAATGGAGGAAATTATGGCAAATAGAAAAAGCAGGCCCATCGTAGCGGTGGTGGGACGGCCCAATGTGGGAAAGTCCACCCTGTTTAATGCGCTGTCCGGCGAAAATATATCGATTGTAAAGGATACTCCGGGTATCACCCGGGACAGGATCTATGCGGATATCACCTGGCTGGATCGTAGCTTTACGCTGATTGACACCGGGGGCATTGAGCCGGAGAGCAGGGATATCATCCTGTCCCAGATGCGGGAGCAGGCCCAGATCGCCATGGATACGGCGGATGTGAT
>JAGANP010000181.1 GCA_017624175.1 Lachnospiraceae bacterium
CTGCAGAATATGGTATTGCCGCACATTGGAAGTACAAAGAAGCTTCGGACGGCAAGAAGCCGGAAGCCCAGGAAGAAGAGAAGCTTGTGTGGCTTCGTCAGATTCTGGAATGGCAGCGTGACATGTCAGACACCAGAGAGTTCATGAATCTGCTGAAGAACGATCTGGATCTGTTTTCGGATAATGTGTACTGCTTTACTCCCACCGGTGAGGTGAAGAATCTGCCTGCAGGCTCCACCCCCATAGATTTTGCCTACAGCATTCATTCCGCAGTGGGCAACAAAATGGTGGGGGCAAGGGTCAACGGCAAGCTGGTAACCATTGATTATGAGATCAAAAACGGCGACCGGATTGAGATCATTACCTCTCAGAATTCCAAGGGCCCCAGCCGTGACTGGCTGAATGTGGTGAAGAGCACCCAGGCCAAGAATAAGATCAACCAGTGGTTTAAAAATGAACTGAAAGAAGATAATATCATCAAGGGCAAGGAGCTGCTGAGCAGCTACTGCAAGGCCAAGGGCATCAATATGCCCGACCCGATGAAGAATGAATATATGGAAGCCATCATGCGCAAGTACGGCTTTCACGACTGGGATTCCGTGCTGGCGGCCATCGGTCACGGCGCCCTGAAGGAGGGCCAGATCATCAATAAGATGCTGGAGCTCTACGACAGGGATCACAAAAAAGAGATGACCAATGAAGAGGTGCTGAAGACCATCGCCGAAAACGGAGCGGTGATGATGAAGCCCGGCAGTACACGCTCCAAGAGCGGAATCGTGGTAAAGGGAATTGCGGATCTGTCAGTGCGTTTTTCCAAGTGCTGTTCTCCGGTGCCCGGGGACGAGATTGTCGGTTTTGTGACCCGGGGACGGGGTATTTCCATTCATCGCACGGACTGTGTCAATATGCTGAGTCTGCCGGAGATGGAGCGGGCCAGACTCATTGATGCGGAGTGGCAGGCCGGTGAGGGAGAAAGCGGCGAGGAGGGCAAGTATCTGGCGGAGATCCGGATCTATGCCAATAACCGCAACGGTCTGCTGGCGGATATCTCCAAGGCATTGACGGAGAAAAACATTGATATTCTGTCCATGAATACCAAGACCAGCAAACAGGGCCTGGCAACCCTGCAGACCTCCTTTGAGATTTCCGGCAGGGAGGAGCTGAACCGGATTATTGATAAGATCCGTAATATCGAAAGTGTCATCGACATAGAAAGGACGACGGGCTGATGGCTGAGACAAAGATCGGAAGAATGGTGCTGGGTTCCTACCAGACCAACTGCTATTTTATCTATCAGGAAGAGGAAAAGCGTGCTATTGTGGTGGATCCGGCGGATCAGGGCGGCAGGATCTATGACACCCTGACGCAGAATGGGTTTACCGTGGAGGCGATTCTGCTGACCCATGGGCATTTTGACCATATCTGGGGAACGAAAGAACTGCGGGAGGCAGCGGGCGTCAAGCTCTATGCGCTGGATGCGGAAAAGGCGCTCTGTGAGGATTCTCACAATAATGTGTCCGATATGACGGGCAGGCCCTATACGGTGGTGCCGGACGTGTATCTGCGGGATGGGGAGGAGCTGACTCTGGCAGGGATGCATTTTCAGGTGATTGCTACCCCGGGACATACCATCGGCAGCTGCTGTTATTATTTCCCGGAGGCCGGATTTCTGGTCAGCGGGGATACGCTGTTTGCGGAGTCCGTGGGCAGAACGGATTTCCCCACCGGCAGTATGAGCAGCATTGTGCGTTCCATTAAAGAGAAGCTGTATGTGCTGCCCGGGGAGACAAAGGTGTATCCGGGGCACGGGGACAGTACCACGATTGCCCATGAGATGCGCTATAATCCCTTTACGGCATAATACAGCTATGCATGGTATTGGAGCGGGTATGCAAATATCCGCTTCTTCTGTGCAGATCATTGGATGCGGCAGAGGTTATCGGCAGATGGAACAGGGGCTGTGATGCGGGAGGCAGAGACATGTTTGCAGTGAGATTAAACAAGGAAAATTATGAATATGATATCCAGGCGCTGCTGAAGTCTTTTTATCCGGAGGAGCCGCTGCGGATCATCACCCCTGCGAGCCGGGAGCAGGAGCTCCATGAGGGGGAAGAGGAATGGCAGATCCAGGTGGAGGAATCCACAGTCCGGCTGCGGCTGGCCGGAAAGGAGATCCTGTGGCGGCATGAGGAGACGGAAGGGGCTTTTAAGGACTGCTTCAAGCGTTTTTTCTACCGGAGTCTGACGGAGCTTACCGGACGGGAACTGCCCTGGGGGAACCTGACGGGGATCCGTCCCACCAAGCTGGCTTATGCCATGCTGGAGGAGGGGCTGCCGGATCAGAAAATCATCGAGGAGCTGCAGCGCACCCATTATGTGAGCCGGGAAAAATGTGAATTGAGCATTGACATCGCCCGCAGGGAGAGACAGCTTCTGTCGGGGATTCATTATCAGGGAGGCTACGGCCTGTATATCGGGATTCCGTTCTGTCCCAGCACCTGCCTCTACTGTTCTTTTACCTCTTACCCCATAGCTGCTCATGTAAAACGGGTGGAGCAGTATATCGACTGTGTGATCCGGGAGATGGAATATGTGGCAGAGTGCTATGCGGGAAAGATCCTGGATACGGTCTATATCGGCGGCGGAACTCCCACCACACTGGAGCCGGAGCAGCTGGACCGGCTGCTGGGCCGCCTGCGAGAGCTGTTTGACTTTACCACTGTGCAGGAATTTACCGTGGAGGCGGGCCGGGCGGACAGTATCACCCGGGAAAAGCTGGAGGTGCTTAAGAAGCATGGGGTCAGCCGGATCTCCGTCAATCCCCAGACCATGAAGCAGGAGACGCTGGATTTTATCGGGCGGAAGGCTTCGGTGGAACAGGTGCTGGAGGCTTACCGGATCGCCCGGGAGGTGGGCTTTTACAATATCAATATGGATCTGATCCTGGGACTGCCGGGAGAGACCCCGGAGGATGTGCAGCATACCCTGGAGGAAGTGATCCGCCTGTCCCCGGACAGCCTGACGGTGCATTCCCTGGCCATCAAGCGGGCTTCCCGGCTGAGCAAATGGATCACGGAGCACGGCATGGAAGCTCTGCGCAACACCGACGAGACCATGGCCATCGCCGCCGCCGGTGCCGCCGCCCTGGACATGCATCCCTATTATCTCTACCGGCAGAAAAATATGTCCGGGAATTTTGAGAATGTGGGCTATGCCCGGGAGGGCAAGTACGGGCTGTACAATATCCTGATTATGGAGGAGAAACAGACCATCGTAGCCCTGGGCGCCGGTTCGATCACCAAAAGAGTATTTCCGAACGGGCGGATCGAGAGATGTGAAAACATTAAGGATGTGCTGCTGTACATGGAGAAGATTGAGGAGATGCTAGAGCGGAAAGAAGCACTGTTCTCAATGGAAAAGTGTTGACATACCGGGACAAAGCTTTTAAGATAAAGTGAGGCAGCCGGGATATGGGAAAAACGCAGCCGGCGGCGCAAAGCGGAAAACAGGAGGAAGATATGGCATTAAATAAGAAGCCGGTGAACGGCATGAAAGATATTTTACCGGAGGAAATGCAGATCCGGGACTATGTGCAGAGCGTCATCAAGGACACCTACCGCAGATTCGGATTTACGGCCATCGAGACACCCTGCATGGAGAGCATCTCCAACCTGACCAGCAAGCAGGGCGGGGACAATGAAAAGCTGATTTTTAAAGTGCTGAAAAGAGGAGAAAAGCTGAAGATACAGGAAGCAAAAGAGGAAAATGATGTAGTGGACGGAGGGCTCCGATACGATCTGACCGTTCCGCTTGCGAGATATTATGCAAATCACTCTAATGAGCTGCCTTCTCCGTTTAAGGCACTCCAGATTGGAAATGTATGGCGTGCAGATCGCCCGCAGAAAGGGCGCTTCCGTCAGTTTATGCAGTGTGATATCGATATTCTTGGAGAACCCTCCAATCTTGCGGAGATTGAACTGATCCTGGCGACGACTGCAATGCTCGGCAAGCTGAATTTCCAGAACTTCACAGTATGTATCAATGACCGCAATATCCTGAAAGCGATGGCTGCCTACAGTGGATTCAAAGCAGAAGATTATGACGAGGTGTTCATTATCCTGGATAAGATGGATAAGATTGGAGCGGAAGGGGTTGCCGCAGAGCTGGAAGAGATGGGATATGCAAAAGAGAATGTAGAGACCTATCTGAATCTCTTTGATGAAGTGGCTCCGGATGTGTCCGGAATCCGCTATTTAAAAGACAAGCTGGGAGATTTCCTGAGTGATGAGACAGTAGATGGAATGGACATGATCATTTCCAGTGTGGAAGCAGCAAAAGAGTGTGAATTTACGATC
>JAGANP010000182.1 GCA_017624175.1 Lachnospiraceae bacterium
CAGAGCACCGACCGTCAGCTGCTGCAGCCCCGCCTCAAAGGGCAGTACCACACTGCTGACCCGGATCTGGTCCAATACCCCCTGGGCCCACCGGGGATCGCTGCCCTCTCCTGCCCGGAAGTCTGGCGGAGTGATCTCCGCCCTGCAGCTCTCGCCCCGGCCATTGGCCACCTGCACATACATCCCCCGACGGTTGACGACAGAATTGGTAGGCGCCGTCAGCAGCTCCACCTGATATTCCCCTGCCTCCGGGATCAGAAACCGGTAGGTCAGGGTGGGCTTTTCCTCCTCTTGGCCAAATACCGCCGTACTGGGAAATACCTTGACGCCTGCGCCGTATTTGCCATAGCCCTCTATGATCTGATAGGCGCCTTCCGGTGTATCCTGCTTTTCCGCATAACCGGAGGCCTCCATAACAATGACGCCCTGGCGCTCCAGATAGGTACCCTGGGGCAGTCCCTCTCTCTGCTGCCGCTGTCCGGTAACCTCCACCGCCACTGTGGTATCCTCTCCCTGTATCAGCAGCCGCACGGTCTCCGCCCTGGCGGGGAGCGCCTCCTCCACACAGCTTAGAGTCACGGTTTCCAGTTCCCGGCAGACGCCCTCCAGGGACGATATCTGCAGCCAGGCAGGCAGGCCGCTCCCGGGCTGTTCCACCCGAATCTGCCAGGTAAAGCTGCCGACGCCGTCATTGGCAATCTCGATTCCCACAGGCTTTGCCCCTGCATACTGAAAATCCGGTACCCGGATCAGACCGGGAGCGCCGTAATTTTTCACCTCGATCCGTTCCTGATCCGCCCGGGATACGCTCATCCGGGGCTTATGCACCGGGTGTACCCGGCTGACAGTCGGATAGCGATAGCCGTCTTCGTTCCATTTGGTAAAGCCGATATGCTGCGCCATCTCCATACCGCTCCACTTGCCGCCCTGAAAGGCCGCCATCTCCCGGGCAAGCTCCATATCCCGGGCCATGCATGCCTCGGCCCGTTGTCCCCAGCTGTTGGCTACGGGTCTGCCCTGACGGGCATAGTGGTTATTTTTCCCTGCATAGAGATGCAGCTTCAGCAGATTCATACTGGCCATGGCAGGAAAATGGATCATACTGTAATAGGCGTCCTTTTCCCGATCGCAGAGCGCCGACAGCACCTGTCCGGACAGTGCTTCGATTTCCTCCGCACGCTCCAGCATCCTGTCCGCCTCCCCATAGTGGCAGGGATGGTAAATGGTTTCATTGAGGGCCTCGGGCCTGCGCAGGGCATTGAGGTCAATATAGCCGGTCAACACCCGCCCGATCTTTTCCTGCAGCGCTGCGGATGCCGCCGGGAAAGTCTTCTCCGTCCACAGACGGGTATATTCCCTGTAGCTGTCCTTGTTGCTGTAGCCCCATCTGTCATAATCATAGGCCAGAGCCAGGAAATAACTCAGGGGCACCTCGTGGAATTTCAGGTCTCCCACATTGACGATCCAGGCATCCCGGATCCCGTACTCATAGGCCATGCACATCTGCTCCCAGGTCTTGGCCATGGGGGTGGAATCCACCCACTCATAGGAGATGGGGGCCCCATGATAGTCAAAATGATAGTACATGCCCCAGCCGCCCTTGCGGTTACGGACCTCCTGGGTGGGCAGGGTGCGCATCTGTCCGAAATTGTCCTCACACAGCATACAGATCACATCGTCCAGCTCTTCCCAGTCTTTCAGACCCTGCACATGCTCATCCCCATAAAAATAGGCCTCCACCTCTTTATACAGGGCCAGCAGCTGGGGAACCTCCTCCCGCTGCACATTCTTTTTAATCAGCGCCCGCTGCTTGCGGATAATGTCCTTTAACAGGTTTACATTTTCCTCCACCGTGGCCTGTTCCCCCAGCACGGAGGTATCCCGCTCTCCCCGCATACCGATGGTGATCAGGTTCTCATATTTTCCGCTTCTCTGCAGGGCCTCCTCCCAGTAGTTCAGAAGTCCCTGCTCGTTGGTATAAAAGTTCCATGCATTGCCGTATTTCGTCTCCGGCCCTCTGACCTTATCCCACTCCTCGCTGGCACGCAGACAGGGCTCGTGGTGGGAATACCCCATGACCACCCCATAGAGATCCGCCAGCTCCTCGTTGGCGCTGCCCGGGCCGTCTAAGGGGAAAGAGGCGCTCCACATGGCGGGCCACAGATAATTGCCCTTCAGGCGCAGCAGCAGCTCAAACACATGCTCATAGGCCGCCGCATTGAAGCCGCCGAAATGACGACAGGTCCAGTTGCCGAAGCAGGGCCATTCATCATTTATGAAAAAGCCCCGGTAGCGGACGCTGGGCTCCTTGGACAGAGTCTGGATATCCTCGCCGATCTCCGCATCCGGCTGCCGCCGGGGCTGCGCATCTCCCCAGAAATATAACGGCGATACGCCGATATACTCCGACAGGGTAAACATGCCGTAGATCGTGCCTCTCTTGTCGCTGCCGCAGATCACCAGCAGCTGTTCCAGGCCGGACAGCGTTTCTGTCTGCCCCAGCTGCTCCGCCCCCAGCTTTCTGATCAGATAGACCTCTCTTTTGCCGGTCACGCCGCTTAAGTCCAGTGCCCCTGCTGCCGCCAGTTCCTCCAGCAGGGGGCTTTTTCCCACCGTGGCGCACAGAATTGCTGCCTTTCCGGCTGCCGCTTCCTTTTCCTGCGGCCCGCCGGGCTGCCGCTTTTCTGCCTGCAGCTCCTCCGGAGGCAATACCCGGGGCTGCTGTCCCGTCACCTTGCGGATATCCTCCGCCACCTTTCCTGCAATCCGTTTTACTCCCTCAAAAGCATCCGTCTCCACCAACAGGGGAACCGCCTGATTCTCATATACCAAACACATGTTGTATCCTCCCATAATCAAAACGCAGCAGCCAACCCGTATCCCCGGGGATCTGCGCTCTTCTGCTCTTACACCACACCCCAGCCCAGGATCGTAAAGTCCTTATCTTCCTGGCCCGGCGCCATCCGTACTTCCACATGATAGCTTTTTTTCTCCCTGCCCTTAAAGCAGATCTGCGGGTTGCAATGGGTCCAGCCGTTTACATGGGGATCCGCCGACAGCACTTTCTCGCCGTCCACCCAGACCTCTGCGCAGCCCACCTGATTGGAGGCGCTGTCCTTAAAGACCAGCACCAGACTTTCACAGATAATATCCATGGTAAAAGGCCTATAGGCTGTGCCGGATTCCGTCCCCCGATGGGCCCAGTTGTCTGCAAACTCCGGCGTCCCGGCCAGATCCATATCCCTCTCCACCGCCTGCAGCTCCCGATCCACTTCACAGAAGCTGCCGCAGCTAACGGAGGCCAGCTCTGTGTGATGCCTGCGGTCCAGCAGCTGCACCTTTTCAAATGCCCCGCCGATGGGAGGCGCCGTCTGTGCCAGATCCAGCGTGTCCGTGTCCGCCTCCCGGCCGTCCACCACCCGCAGCAGATGGAGAATACCGTCCGCCATAATCGTATGCCCTACATTGGTGGGATGAAAGGAATCGTAAAAGAACTGATTCTTGCTGACCACCCTGCCGCAGCCCGGTTTGAAATAGAACTGCTCCGTCACCCCATCCAGGGTGCTGACCATGGGCAGATCATAGGCCCGGCCCACCGGGGACAGGCGTTCCTGCAGATTCCAGTCATTGGCAAACACGGCAAAGAGCAAAATCACTGCCGGTTTGTTTCCCGCTCCTAAAATCTTCCGCACCAGGGAATCATAGCACTCTCCCCTGGTCTCATCCCCCTCGTCATTGACGGCAAATTCTACCACCACCACATCCGGGACGACGCTGCCGTCCCGCAGCACATCCGTCTCATACCGGATCATCCCCAGCTCCGAGGGGGTACCGCCCACTCCGGCCTTGATGTAATGAATATTTTCCTGCGTCCCTCTGCCCGCCAGCTCACAGAAGCCCCGAAAAGTCTTATAGGCATAGCACTCGGTATTGATGGGGATTGCGCCTGCCCCCTGGGTAATGGAGCCGCCGATAAAGCCGATGGTCACCTCCTCTCCCCGCCGGGCTTTCTCTATGGCTTTCTTCAGCCGGGCATTATTGCCGGTCTGCATCAGAGATTTTTCCAGTATCCTCTGATAATCCGGGGAGGTGAAATCCACCGGGTTCTCCTCCTCCACCTCTGGCGCATCAAAGCCGTCCTGAAGATAAAAACGTACCGCGACCGTAGCCAGCACTCCCGCTCTGGGGAATTCAAAACGAATCTGTCCGGGGATATTGTCATCGGACGACCATTCACAGTCCTCCAGCTTCAGAATATGCTCCATGCCGTTGGCCTTTACCGGCAGCCGCAGCGTGGTACCGGAGCCATAGACATCCCGGTGTCCGTACATCTGAAAACAGAACTCCGTCACCAGTTCCCGGTCCTGGGCCTCTACCGTAATTCCGATACTATGTACCAGCTGCCGGAAACCTGCAGTGGTTTCCATCAGCTTCAGCATCTCCTCGTCCGTGATTCCTCCCACGATCCGGGAGCTGCTGATCATCCTGCCGTCATTCATATACAAAAACTGGATTCCCCGCCCATCCGCCTGGGGGAAGCCTGCAATGCTCTTTCCCCGCATGATGTAAAAGCTTTTTCTCTTCTTTTCAGGGTCTCTGGGTGCTTTCGGTCCTTCCATCTCTCCGTCTCCTTTTTTCCTGACTTTCCGCCTCCGGCGGCCTAATTCTTCCACACTTTTACCAGATCCTGTACTTGCCGCTCAGCGCCAGAAAGGCAAACAGGTACAGGCAGTTGTCATAATATCTTCTCTCCCCGGTGCGCAGGGGCAGCTTCCAGAACCGCTCCACCCACTCCCGTGTGGTCTCATTGTCCGCCGCCAGGGAGGCCTGGGCTGTGGTAGCCGTAATCGCATAGGGATGCAGCGCAGACTCGCCTGCCACCCTGCCGTCCAGTTCATAGATGTGATAGCTGTCCTTTCTGCAGTCCTCGATCAGGAACCGCTGAATCCGATCCGCTGCAGCCCGCTGTCCCACGTCCACGCCGAACCATTCGTAATCCAGCCCGATATTGGCAGCGGTCCGGTAGGCGTCGCTGTAAAACCAGTCATGCCGGTCCTTAGTCCAGGGAATGGGACGGCTCATGGGACTGCCGTCAAATTCCGCATACTCCGCATTCAGGCCCGTCACCGGATGGCAGGCCTTAGCCAGATATTCCCGGCTGGCTTCGGCAGCTTCCTTCCAGAACTCCCTATCTCCTTCGTCCGCCCACAGGGCGAACAACTCGTAAAAATGGGGCAGATGGTAGGAGGGATCCGTATAGTCACAGCCCGGTACAAAGAGGATCTGGTGATTCTCCCTGTTCCACATGGGATGCCCCTGGCGGCCGTTCTCCCCCTTATGCAGGCAGGCTCTCAGGATCTCCCTTGCCTGCTCGGAATAGGCAAAGATCCCCTCTCCGTCCCCCCATCTGTGGGAGGCAAAAAACAGAGCCATGGCATAGAACTCCTCGCCGTCCGGCGCAGCCCCATCCGCATTCTTGCTGCCGTCCAGCCCGCAGGACCAGGCAAAATACCCCTCGCTCCAGCCCTCGGTCATGAACATATGGGTCTTGGACCATTTCCAGATCCGGTCAAACTCCTCTTTCATGTCCAGCTGCACACAGCTCATCATGCCGTAGGACATGCCCTCGGTGCGGGCGTCATAGTTCCCCGTGTCCATCAGATACCCCATATCTTCCCCCACCGGATGATAGATTCGCTCCTCCTCACTGCCGTAGAAGAAGGTCTGCACGATCTCTTTCAGCTTTCTGTCGATCTCCTCCTGAGCGATACCGATTTCCGCAAATACATTGCGATAGTTTCTTTTCTGTATTTCACACATTACTGTCCCCTCCGTTGGTACAATCTCTCACTTTTGATTGTAGCCGATTTCCTTGAAAAAAGTCTCTCTAAAACTTGTCATATGTTCATCATTTATTGCTAAATTGAGGCCCTGCTGCAGTGCTGCCCCATGCGGTCATCGAAGTGACGCTGCCTACTCATGAAGACGTAGAAAAAGGATCGGAACCCTCTTGATCCGACCCTTTTTGTTTCTCTCCCACGTTTCTCTGTTCATTGCTGTTCATTCAGATACAGCTGTACCCGGTTCTGGATGATCTCAGCCACGGTGACGGCATCCCTGTCCCCGGAAAAGTAGCTTTCCACTTCCTCCCAGATGATCTCCTGTATAGCACTGGTGTCGGCGGATATACCCACGCTCTTCTCCAGCAGCGCCTGATATTCTCCGATCCTGTAGTCTCCCGCCGGTCCGGGGGAGAGCGGCGTCATCATACCATTCCCATACTCGATGCACATCATTCTCTCGCCGCCGAAATTGTGCTCCCTGAGCCGTCCCTCCAGCATATCCTTCCTCACCGGTTCAGACCACCACAAAGTATACTGATTCTCATAACTGAGAAGTTCCTCCAGAAAGGCAGCCACCTGTTCCTTATGCTCTGTCTCTTGGCTCACTGCCACCATCCAGCTTCCTTCCCAATAGGTTCCGCACTCCCCCTCCGTCGGATACCCCACCACATGGTATTCCTCACCCAGCGTGTTTTTCAAAGTGTCATAGGTGCCAATGGAAAGCGGAGTTTCCAATGCTACCCAATCCTTTTCCGGATACATGGCATAGGCCTCCTGATTGCCGAGAGACTCCTCGCACCGTCCTGACAGTTCCAGCGCACGGATAAACAGAGGATTGTCAAAATTACAGCTTCCCTCTTTCAGATCCAGAAATGGAGAGTCAGCCAGATTCTGCATCACCAGGTAGGACAGTATATCCCTGCTGTCAAAGGCTCTGCTGGAAGCCAGAGAGTATCTTAGCTGGGGATGCGCCTCCATTACATCCAGAGCCTCCTCCAGCGTCCAGTGATCCTCCGCCCATATTTCATCCGATACGATCACGGTGTTGACAGATGTCAGCAGCGGGATTCCCGCCAGCTGCCCGTCCACTGTTCCCATCTGCAGCACGCCGGGCCAGATCACGGACAGCGTATCCTCCGATATCAGCTCCGACAGATCCGCCAGCACGCCTTTCTCCTGCAACATGCGCAGATCAGACTGCGATACATAATAAATATCCGCTCCCTTTCCGGATACCAGTTCCGCCATGGCCCGATCCCAGAAAGCCTCTGAATCCTCTTCGGGATACTCCAGCAGTATCGGACAATCCGGATTGTTCTGCGAAAAGGAAACAGCACAGGACTTGATATAATCCGGGAGATATCCGTCACACACCAGCCGCATAGACGCCGTCTCCGGCTTCTCCGTGCCCAGTCTGCAGATCACTGTCTCTCCGTCTTTCTGCCCCAGAATCTCCGGCTCCCCGTTTTCCCCTATGAGCAGTCCTGCGGGACGCACGGATCGTTTATCTCCGTCCAGCCCTAGCTGCGGATAATACATGCAGTCCTCCACAAGGCCGGTACGAATATTGCAGCGCATCAGTTCTTCACTGCTGTCTACATAGTACAGGTATCCGTCCTGTGCTGCTGTCCAAAACCAGGAATCCATCAGTTTTCCCTCCAGCAGCGTCTGCCCAGCGCTCTTCTCCCTGTCATAGGTTTCCAGCAGAACGTCCCTCTCTCCGTTTTTCACCCAGGAGAATACCACACTGCCATCCGGCAGCTTCATGGCCCACTCCACCCCCGTGTAGCCTTCCCCCGGTTCCATGGTGTCCACGATGTTCCCCTCCGGATCCAACACGCTGACACTGTTTCCGTTTCCGTAAGCCGCCTGCCCGGTAACCAGATAATAATAGCCCTCTCCGTCCACATAGGCCTTCTCATAAACTGCCCCTAACTCCACGTTCAGCTCCCGCATGGCGGCATACAGGTCTGTCACGGACAGGATCTCCCCCTCGGGCGTCATATGTACCGCCAGATAACATGCCGTGCGGGGCAGCGTGCTCTGCTGCCCCTGGAGAAACAGTACCAGCTCCTCTTCGTCTTTCACGTCAAAGGCCGCCACATAAAACTCCTCCACCCCATATTCCTCCGGCTGGGGCAGTTCTATTTCCCAGTGCATAATCCCTGCATCCGTCCCGTCATAGCGGCCGATATAATAGAATCGCTCCCACGTATCCCCGGTCTGCCGGTAAAATTCCTCCAATTCATAAATTGTGTTTCCCAGAGTGCAATATTCCGCAGACTGCCCGTCATACTCTCTTTGCGGCTCCACACTCAGCCCTCTGACCTCTTCCGTCAGGTACAGGGGATGCTGGGAAACGGAGCCTATCTTTCCCTTATAAATCCACCGCTCCTGCGTCCAATAGGTATTCCCATCCACGATCTGAACGTTCTCTGATACCCCTGTTCCATCCTGCGACGCCGCTTGCCCGCAGGCAATCAGAACCAGCAGAATCATAATGACCGGAAATGCTATACACGTTCTCTTCATATCCTTTTCCTTTCCTGATAAGCGCAATATCCGGCACAGAGAAAATACACATTCCCTGCGCCGGATATCGGCCTTTACTGCAATCTATCAATCGTGGTTCGTGCCGTGACTTTCAAATGTACCGGATCCCGTACCAGATACATGTCCGCAATAAATACATGTAATATTGTAGGTATATGTTCCTACTGTTACGGCACACACCTTTGTCACTCCTCCCGGACCGGTATAGGTATGATTATATCCCCCTGTTGGATATCTGGTAACTTCAATATTGGTATAGCTATGATTGCACGCTTCCTCTGCTTCCGCCTGCACCGAGATACAGCCGAACAATAATCCCACCGCCAGCAAAGATGCCAACACTTTTTTCCTCATAAATGAAAATCCTTTCTTTCTTAAAAATATTGTTCTCTATTTCATATTTCTATTTTGTCTTTTAATTATAAAATATTGTACAAATATTGTCAATAATATTTATTTTCAATTAATATATTTTGTTTTATTTCGGTATACAGTACCATACACATCTTTCTGCAAACACGGATCATATACTCTGGCTGATGTACAATCAATAATTTTTACATTTTATATTGCCGTCAGATTATCTATGCATAGTAAATACCTGCGTTGACCTTCCCGTCGAGTTGATATATACTGGGACTTAATTGATCTATCCACTAAAGCATTTCCCGCAGGAGGTATCCATGAACACCATACATTTTATTGGCTACAGTGCCGTACATCCGTCCACATTCCGATTCGAGATGGTCACTGCCCCCGGGCAGTATACGCTGCTGCTGACCGCCACTGCAGCACAGTTTCTGCTGGACGGGCAGTGGCAGGAGCATCCTGCCGGAACCGCTATCCTTTATGCACCGGGGCAATCCGTCTGTTACCGGGCCTGCCGGGAAACCTACCAGAACGACTGGATCCGCTTCACCTCCGATGATCCTCTGGTGACCCGGTTTCCTCTGACGGGAACTCCTTTTCCCGTATCCGATACGGAATACTGTCATCACCTGTTCAAGCTGCTGACCTGGGAGACCTCCCTTGCCACAACCGACAGCGATCTGATCATCACCAATCTGCTGCAGGCACTGTTTTTGCGGCTCCGGCAGGATACCACGCTCCGGCAGGCCAATCCTCATACCGCAGCATTGCTGCATCTGCGCAAAAAGATCTATAACAGCCCCCAACTGCCCTGGAATATTCAGTCCATGGCACAGGAACTGCACTTAAGCACCGGCTATACCCAGATTCTGTATAAAGAGATGTTTCATATCTCCTGCATGGATGATGTGATTCATAATCGGATCCGTCTGGCCAAGGAACAGCTGCTCTATATGGAAAAGCCCATTGCCGAGATTGCCGAAGCCTGCGGCTACCGCAACGTGGAGCACTTCTGCCGCCAGTTCCGGCGGCAGGCAGGCACAACTCCCGGCGCTTTCCGCCGCAGCGGCGCCGCTTTCTCTGTCTCCCCGGCTGATTTGCCGCAAAAAGAGGCGGCACCGGAATCCTCTTCCGAAGCCGCCTCTGATTACAAATACACCGAGCCCGCCGCCTTTATCAGTCGGTCGCACTATAACGTGGCAGGCCCGGATATGCCAAAAACACCTTTTACCGCCGGGCAGCAATCCTGATGCCCCGGCTTATTTCCATCGGATCATAAAATTGTACAGTCCGCTGCGAACAGCCTTGCTGTCATGATCCGCCTCCGGCACCTCATACCACAGATGCTCCGTGCCGTTTTGCTCCAGAATCCGGTGATAGCCGGAGGGAAACTGTCCCACCACGCTGTCCTTTGTGCCGCAGCAGATCATCAATAGCTCCGGCAGATTCTCCTGATCCGTAAAGCACAGCTCGCTCTCCTGCAGCTGTCCCGGATGGGTCATGGCCCAATCCTTAGAGGGCGTCAGTCCCGGCGCCGGTGCAATGGCACCGATATAGCCGAACAGCTCCGGTCTGCTGAGACCGATAAACAGGGTCTCCCGGCCTCCCATGGAAAAGCCCAGAATCCCTCTGTTTTCCCTCTCTGTCAGTACCGGATAATGGCTTTCGATATAAGGAATCAGATCATTTACCAGATCATGGATAAAGTTGTCATAGGGAGCCACCGCCTCCTCGGTAAAACCGGGCTGCTGTGCAGGATCGGAGGAGGCGTACATATTGGGAAATACGGCGATCACTTCCTGCGCCAGTCCCTCAGCGCTGAGATTCCCCAGAATCTCCGGGATGGCATTATTGCCGTCATTCAGCAGCGTATATTCATCTCCGAAGATTCCGTGCTGAAAATACAGCACCGGATACTGCTTCTTTGGATCGTATCCGGCAGGCAGCAGCACATTGGCTCCCCGCTCCAGTCCGGTGGTTTCCGACGGATAGGTAATATGCTCTATCGTGCCGTATTCTCTGCCTTCCACCCGCCGGGTCAGTTCTTCCGGACAAGTGGTGACGAGCTCCTCTTCTCTGATAAACTTCCAGCTGCCGATCTGATAACCGCTTCCGCAGAAGATAAAATACACATCATGTACACCGGTCGTTTCACTCTCCAGCGCCGCCGTATAGCTGCAGAAGGTCTCCGCCGAGGCCTCTTCCTGCAGACCGTCAAAAGACAAATACCCCAGCACCTGACCCTCCGGGCTGTCTATCCTTACCTGGATCAGCCCTTCCGTCCCCAACGCATACCGGGCCGTGATCTCCAGCCCCGTGGGCGCTGTTTCTCCAAAATCCACACCCTGTATTTTCAGAAAATCTCCGCTGTCAATACCGGACACCGCCATATTTCCGGCTCCGCTTTCCTCCGTCTCGGCATCCGCCGCCACCGTCTCCAGGCCACCCTGCACCGCTATCGTAGCTGCAGGCACTTCCCGGTAAGGATCCACATAGCGCAGCTGTTCCCTGCCCTTCAGGGTCATTTTAATCTTGCCGATGGTACCGTCCTCCCCCATGGTAAAGCTGTCCACATGGGTACAGCGGTAGCCTTTCTCCACACCCATCTTTTTTTCCAGGGTACGGGCATGATAGGTGATATACCAGTTTCCCTGAAACGAAAAGACGCAGTGATGGTTATTGCCATATAAGCCGTTTAACTTGCCGGGATTCTCCAGAATCACCTCTTTAAATGTAAAAGGGCCCATGGGGCTGTCGCTCTCCATGCAGGCGATCTCCGAATTATGGATGCCATAGGCCGCCGTCCCTGCCGCATCCACCTTCCAGTTGGTGCAATAGGTATAATAATACTTGTCGTTATATTTATGGATACCGGAATCCTCAAAGAGATAGGGCACGTCAATGGGCTGGGGATCTCCTTTCAGACTGATCATATCCTCCCCCAGTTCCACCACTCTGGCCGTACCGGGATCGGATACCCTGCCCTCCGGCACACCGCCGCCGAAGTACAGATAGGCTCTTCCATCCTCATCCACCAGCACCGCCGGGTCAAAGAGCCACAGCACATCCCCGCAGTTCGGCGTCTGCCTGGTCACCAGTCCCTGTCCCAAAGGATCCGTAAAGGGACCTGTGGGGCTGTCCGCCGTCAGCACGCCGATACCGCCGCCTCCGTCTGCAAAATACAGGAAAAATTTATCCTGACCGTCAATATTTTTCCAGGCCGCCGCCGGTGCCCAGGAATTGCCGGCCCATTTTGCTGCGCCCTGACTGCCCGCAGCTTTGATGGAACCATGATCCGTAAAATTCACCATATCCGCAGTGGAGATTACATTGATCCGATTGATCCTGCCGTAGCTGTTCTCCAGGATCTCCTCTCCGTCATATTCAAAGGTATCGGCTGTCATATAAAAATAGACCCTGCCGTCGTATTCCATGGCATAGGGATCTGCGCCAAAGCGCTGCGTCATCAGCGGATTGGTATCCTCCAGACCCTTATAGCTTTCGGTCAATTCCAGACCCTGAAAAAAATCTGCGTACTCCGTACCCATGTTCTCCGTTCCCTCCTGATTTACCGTTTCAGCCTCTATTTCGGTTTCTGCGCCTGCCTGTTCTGCGGTAGGCTGCGCCCCTTGCCCGCCGCAGCCTGCCAGCAGCACACATACCAGCAGCGGAATCATATTCTTAATCCTTTTTCTCATTTTCCCTTTTCCCTTATGCCGCCTACGGCGGCACCGTCAAACCGTTTGGCTACTCTAATGCAAAGCCTTTCAGCATGGCATTGCCCTGTCCCCGGAAAGTCAGATAGATCGCATATTCTCCCTCCGGCAGAGTAATATCTGCCGTATAGGCCTCCCACACATTGGTATAGTCCACCGGAAGCTCCGTCAGCACCTTGCCGCCGATCTCCGTCCTCACTTCAAATACGCCTTTGGCATAGCCTCTGACCCAGATACAGATCCGCCCGGCTTCATTGCCCCGAAAGAACTTAAAGCCTGCGGTAGCCGTATCCTGCATATTGCCCACATAGCCGTCATTTTCGTCGCCGTCCCGGCCGTCCTGCATTACCCTTGGCTGCTCAGACCCGCCCACATAAGCGTTGGGAGAAGCCGTAAACAGATTGCAGGCCAGATATGCCGGATAATACCCCACCCCGGCTAAGGGACCGTCATTCAAACCGCAGGAGGTCAGCTGAGCCTGCTCTATGCTGCCGTCCTCATGCACGGTCAGCTTTTCCGCACAGCCCTGGCGGCTGTACCAGGTGCCGTTGGTCTGGCGGTGATAAAAAATATAAGGCTGACCCTGGATCTCCACCATGCTGCCGTGGTTGTTGGCGCCATAAGCTGTGGGCAGGTCTGCGGGCTTATAGCTGTCGATATGCAGATCGCAGTTGCTGATCAGGACGCCGCCATAGGCAAAGCCGCCCGTGGGCTCCTTACTGGTGGCATAGCACAGTTCATGCATTACCTGGGAGGAATAGATAAAATAATAGGTATCTCCCTTTTTCCGGATAGAAGGCGCTTCAAAAAATGCATGCCCCTCGTATGCCGTCCCGGCACTGTATTCACAACCCGGCACAATTATCTGCGGAGGCTCCAGCACGGTCAGCATATCCCGATCCAGCACCGTCACCATAGCCCCATGGCGGGACTTATCTCCGCTGCCGCAGAAACCGGTATAGAGATAGGTTCTGCCGTTCTCCGTCAGCACACCGGGATCAAACTGGGGTTCATCCCCCGCACGGTCGCCCAACAGCGTGCCGTCCGCATAATGTACATAGCCGTAAAACCGATATTTGCCTGCGGGCGTATCACAGACCGCCACCGATACCACCGACACCTTATCCAGTACATAGTACAGATAATACCGGCCATCCGGCCCCACGGTTACATCCGGCGCATAGAGACACATTTTCCCCTCCGGGTTCAAGGGATCCGCATTTTTCTCATAGATTACGCCCTCATACCGCCAGTCGGCTAGATCCTCCACCGGGGCAGACCAACATACATAATCTCCCATGCAGAACACATAACCGTTATAGAAATCATGGGAGCCATAGACATATACCCGGTCTCCAAAGACATAAGGTTCCCCGTCCGGGATATATTCCCAGGAGGGTAAATAGGGGTTAAACGCCTGTTTTTTACTCATCTTTTCTTTTCCTCCGTTATCCCTTTTCCGGCGGCCCATCATCTTCGTTACTCTGTAAACCTCTCCACCACAGAGCTGATTTCCTCTGCGCTGTTTCTGTTGGTTCCGCCTACGTTCTGCAATTCCTCAGCAATGTTATTGGTACGCTCAATTTTATTTACAATCTCATTTACACCGATTTCATTTTCCTTAGATGCCGATTGAATAATTTCCATGCGTTCTTTGATACTGGCTACGGATGCCACAAAGCCATTGGAGCTCTCCTCAATCTCTCCGATCGCTCCTCTGATATCCGCAACCGAGTTCCCATACTCGTTGGCAATATCTGCAAACTCCTCCAGCTTCCGGGATACATCTCCCTCCATAAAACCGATAATGTCGTCCACGCATTCCTGCACATTCGTAATATTGCTGTTGATTTCTCCGCAGATCTCCGAAATCTGCATGGCCGTGGCGGATGAGTTGGAGGCAAGGGTTCCGATTTCCTGCGCCACAACCGCAAAGCCTCTTCCCTGCTCTCCGGCTCTTGCCGCCTCAATAGACGCATTCAGAGAGAGCAGATTGGTCTGGTTGGCAATCGCCAGGATCTGCTTTGCCATATCGTTAATACGGGTAAGGGACTGCAGATTTGCCATTGCAAGCTCCATATTTCTGCGGTTCTGCTGAATCTTGCTTCCCGTTTCCTCCAGGGCATTTCCCGCCATGCTCTTCATGTTCTCGGCAGTCTGAATCAGCTGTCTGCTCTTTTCGTCACCGGTTTCCACCTTGTCTGCCATATGGCTTACCAGCTCCGATATCTTTTCCATCTCGCCCGCCACATTGGCAATGGCCTCATTGGTGGTGATGATGCTGGCCGTCAGCTCCTGCGTCGTAGCGGAATTGTCTCCCACATACTCAATCAGGGTATCCGTGGCCTTATTCATGGTGCCTGTAGAGATTTCCAGCGACTCCGTACAGCTGCGAAGGGTGGAAACAATCTCCCGCAGAGAGCCATACAAAGAATCCATGGCCGAAGCAATCTGTCCCGTTTCGCTCCTGCTGCCGATATATTTTTCCAGCTCGGCAGGCGGCTTCAATTTCAGATTCTTCATGCTTACAATGGACTTCTTGATCACATCCAGCGGCTTAATGCAGAGTTTTACGGAAATCCACGTCAGGGCGACTATCAATATGCAGGCAATGAAACAGATCAGCGCCAGAGCATTTCTGCTGGCATAAGCCTCCCTGTAGATCTCACTTTGGCTGTCGCTGAGCACCACTGCCCAGCCTCTCTCCGGCATGGCCTGATATACTGCGATGCTGCCTGCGCCCTCTGCGGACACAAATTCCATATTTCCGTTGGAGAGATTGCCGCTGCCAACCGCTGCAATGACAGACTGCAGCATCTCATTTTCAATGGGCATCGCCATAAGAGTCTCGTCCTCGTCAAAAATATGGACGCCCGTAACCGTATTAATCATATAATCTCTGGCATTTTCCATACCCTCAACGCTGAGCCCGTCCAGCAGTTCTTTCAGGCTGTCCGCAAACTGTGCGCCCCCGACATATCCCAGGATCGTTTTTCCATCCGTGTCATACACCGGACAATATAGGGATAATGCCAGCTTCTGTGAAGCCGGAGAGATAATGATGCCCGTATTATATATATCACCGGCGGCTGTCATTGCATCCTGCAGCTGCTTCAGCGGCTCGCCCTCACGGGTGGTGATTCCCACCACTGCAGGATTGGAATGCGTCAATACATGCGTATTCCACTCTGCAATATAGATCCCCTCCCAGCCGTCCAGACCGGCATAGAAGCTTTCCGTGTAGGCCTGCGCCGCCTTTACCGCTGCGGCATTCTCGGGATCCTTCAGAAGCTCGGCAACCACAGGAGCCTTGCTGTAAGCAATCAGCAGCTTTTCTGCGTTATCCACATACTCATCAATAATGGCAGCTTTGGCCTCCAGCGAGGTCTGCATATGGTTCACAGCGGCACCTCTCATGGTTACCATCATGCTGCGGCTGGCCGTCAAAAACAGCAATAAAATACATACTGCCGACACCACGGAAATCATAGCCGTGATTACCGTGCTCATTTTCAGATTTTTCATCAATTACCGCCTCTCTGACAAATTCTTCACCGTATCCATTCCCCATGTTTTTTATCATAAAACATTTCTGTACGGTTGAAAATGATTTATCCTACGGAGTAATTGATCTATTCTCAGATTTCCCTGATGATCGAGGATGCGTTCCGCCATTTTTCAAGGGAAAACCAGACACAGCCCGGGAATCATTCTCCGGGCCGAAAAGAAAACGTAATATGCAATTCATTCTGCTCCGACAGCATCGCCGCTGCCTGTCCGTCCATGGCCTCGGCCAGGAGTCTGCTGATGGTTAAGCCCAGACCGGTGCTGCCGCTTGGGCGGGCACTGTCGGCGGTATAGAAACGCTCAAACAGGTGGGGAATATCCGACTGGGTCAGCCGGTCTGTGTCATTGAAGAAATCTATGCAGATACCATATTCGCCGCCGATCATATTCTGTTGCCCGGCTCCGAGGATTTCTTTCGCTCCCGACCGCACTTCTGCTGCGTTTTTCTCTGACGCCGCCATTTCCGTCTGTCGGGAGTCATTCACCCGGATCCCGAACGTGCTGCGGGCATAGCGCAGTGCGTTCTGCAGCATATTCTGGAGAATCCGCTCCACCGCCCCCCGGTCTCCCAGGATCATTACCGCCGTATCCGGCAGCATCAGTTCCACTTCCAGATGCCGCTCTGTCAGCTCCGGGTAATAAGCCAGCACCGTCTCCCGGATCAGGCGGGTGAGCTCCACCGGCTTAAGCTCCAGCCGAATATCCGCCCGCTCCAGTCGGGACAGATCATAGAAATCACCGATCAGCCGCTGCAGATAGCGGCTCTTTCTCTCCACTACCGCCAGCGCCTCCCGGTCCTCCCCGGACAATTTACGGCGGTCCACTAATTCCAGATATCCCAGGATCGCCGTAAGCGGCGTCCGCAGATCATGGCTGATATTCTCAATCTGTTCCCGCAGCTGCCGCTCCTGCTGCTGCCAGTTTATCCGCTCCCGCTGCTGCAGCTGTATATAGGCATTGATTTGCACAAACAGCCGCTCCGCTTCCCGGGAGGGGCAGGCCGCCAGCAGGAACCGGTTCTCTCCCGGTTCCTGCATAATCTCTGTCAGCTCCTGCTCCGCCTGCTTCAGGCATTTCCTTATCATACAGTATTTCGCTGTCATAACAGCGGCGATAACCCCCATTGCTGCGGCAATTCCCATTGCAATCCACATACTGTTTCCCATCCCTTACTGCTCCCGTTTTACAGCGATAGGCCCTGCGTTCCTATTTCCGATTACCGGTTCCCTTATTTTCCTATATATCTGTTTACAGCTCTCTGCGGCGGATTGCCAGGATTCCCAATACCAGGAAAAGGCAAGTGCCGATGATCCCGGCCTCCTGACACTTTAAAAATCCTGCTGCGGTGGACCAGCTATAGACGAGCCATTCCTCTCCCGCCGAAACGGACGACACCATGGGAAAAATCAGCCAGGAAGCCAGTTTTGCACAGCTATCAAATCGAAGTCCCAATATCTTCACCACAGAGGGCACCGCCACTATGATCAGCAGCCATCCCCAGAGACTGGCGCTCCTGCTGCCGGTCACATAATACAGACTGATAACGGCTGTCATTCCGGCAATCCAGGCCGGGATGCAGGCTGCCGTTCCTTTCAGCAGCGACAGGGTATACGCTGCGCCGCTGTTTTCCAGCAGCAGATAACCGCTGCCTATCAGTCCTGCCTCCGTAATCACCAGACACAGGGCAGCAGCCGCAATGCCCACGATCACCTTTGCCAGATATGCCTGCCTGCGGGAGATACCGAAAGCCACACTGTTATTGATGGTCCGCAGCTTCAGTTCGTCAGCAGTTATCAGCCACCCCATCACCGCCGCCAGGATCAGCGGGATATGCATATCCCCCTCCAGCGTGGAAAAGGCATATTTGGTCGTGGCCCAGGGAAAGCCCTCCGTAAAATTGGCCATCATCCACAATACTCCATTGAAAAGCAGCACCACCAGCAGGCAGCATCCCGTCAGCACATAGACGGATTTCTGGGTAAATACCCGGTAAAATTCACTCTTCAGATAATTCAGCATCACTGTTCTCCTCCCCTCTGCTCTGCCACCAGATGCATATAGTAATCCTCCAGCTGCATCTGGCGATGCTCCATCGCCAGCAGCCCGATATTCTGCTCTGCCGCCAGCCTGCTGCAGACTGCCGCATCCTCTGCCTGACCCGGGATGCGGATCCTGCCGTCCGCCAGCACCTTGTAGTCCGTCCGATGCAGCTGCTTTTCCAGCAGTGCGGCGTACCGCTCCGGCTCCGTCACCCGAATCTCCAGGTAGGTGCCGCACAGCTCATGGAGACGCTGGGCGCTGATCTGCTGTACGACTTTTCCTCTGCTTAAAAAGCCGTAGTCCGTCGCCATATTTTCCAGCTCCGACAGGATATGGCTGGAGATCAGGATGGTCATGTGCTTCTCCCGGTTCAGCCGAAGCAGCAGGCCCCGGATCTCAATGATCCCCGCCGGATCCAGACCGTTGATGGGTTCATCCAACAGCAGCAGCTCCGGCTCCCCCAATAGCGCCAGAGCCAGACCCAGCCGCTGCTTCATCCCCAGGGACATCTGCCCGAATTTCTTTTTGGCGGCATCTGCCAGCCCTACCAGCTCCAGCATCTCCCCGACCTTTTCCCTGCCCGGAATCCCTCTCTGTATCCGGTAATATTCCAGATTCTGCGCCGCTGTCATCTTCGGATAAAAGCCCGGCGCCTCAATGATGGCTCCGCAGCGCCTGCGGTTTTTTCGATAGGAAGCCTCGTCCCCGGCTTCCCAGAGGGTAAAGCTTCCCGATGTGGGATAAATCTGCCCTAAGACAATTTTCAGAAAAGTGGTTTTGCCTGCGCCGTTATTGCCCACCAGGCCATAGATACTCCCCTTGGGAATGGTCAGATCCACATGAACCAAAGCAAGAGACTGTCCGTACTGCTTGGTCAGCTGATGGGTCTGTATGATCACATTGTTGTTCGTCATCCGTGTGTTCTCCTCTCTGTCGGGGTCTTGATAAACATCTGCAGCTTTCTGCAATGCCGCCCCTCACCTGTGATACTATGATCCTACACCATTCCCTGTAAATAAGTCCTTTAGAAAGTTTAAAGAAAGCATAAAGATTTGACTCTTACCTAATTCCGGGCCATCCGAAACCCAATTCCCCACACGGTGGAGATATATTCTGCTGGATCGGCAGCGGCAATCTTTTTGCGCAGATTGCTCACATGAACATTGACGGTGTTGTCCTCTCCGTAATAGCCTCCCTGCCACACCAGTTCATACAGGCTTTCCCGGGAATAGACCTTCCCCGGCTCCTGCATCAGGAGGTACAGGATATCATATTCGTGGGCCGTCAGACTGACAAGCTGCCCCTTTACCCGCACCTCCCGGCGGTCCGGATCCAGCGTCAGATTCTGAAAGCGTAAGCTCTGCCCGCCGTTTGGCCGCCGTTTTCCGTTTTCCTGTTCCCGGCTGCCTGTCCGTTCTTCACTGTCTTCCTGCCGTCCGTCCTCCGTCTGCATCAGCTCCTGCCGTCTGGCACTGCGCCGCAGGGCGCCTGCCACCCGGACTGCCACCTCCTCCACCGCAAAGGGCTTGACCAGATAATCATCCGCTCCCAGTTCCAGCACCGTCACTCTGTCCTCCAACGCCGATTTAGCCGACAGCACAAGAATGGGCAGATCCGGGTCCGTCCGGCGGATTTCCCGGATCAGCTCCTCCCCTTTCATCCCCGGCAGCATCAGATCCAGCAGCATCAGATCAAACTGTTCCAGCTCCAGCCGCAGCTTTCCCTCCGTTCCGGAAAAAGCTTGCACCGCTTCATATCCCTGCTGCCGCATGATCCGGGCCAGCAGGTTATTGATATCCGTATCGTCTTCCACAATCAGAATCTTTGTCATATCTGTACTGTCCTTTTCTCCGTTTATGATTCTATTTCTATTATACGGATACCTCTTGAAAAATCAACCTTATCCAATCTTCCCATTGTAATTCCTGCCAAAAAAGCTTACACTATAAAGGAAATCAATGGAAAGTGAGGATATCCCGATGAAAATAGAACCCTCTGTGCGGCTTGCGCACTTTCAGACCGGCATTTTTGCCGCATTAAATGAAAAAAAGGAAGAACTGCTGGCCAGCGGGCGCAAGGTGTACAACCTGTCCGTGGGCACCCCGGATTTCCCGGTGGCGGAGCATGTGCGCCAGGCCCTGATCACTGCAGCCAGCGATCCCGAACAGTATCATTACACCCTGCGAGATCTGCCTGAGCTGACCCAGGCCGTGCAGTCCTATTACCGCAGACGTTTCCATGTGGAATTGGAGGCCGATGAGATTCTGGCCGTTCCCGGCTCCCAGGAGGGGATTGCCCATATCGGCATGGCCCTGTGTAATCCCGGAGACGTGGTGCTGCTGCCCAATCCCGGCTACCCGGTCTTTGAGGTGGGCGCCTATCTGGGCGGCGCAGAGCTGTATTTTTATGATCTGAAAGAAGAAAACCGATATCTTCCCCGTCTGGAGGAGATCCCGGAGGATATTGCCCGGCGGGCAAAATATATCATGGTATCCTACCCTTATAACCCGGTATGCGCCATCGCACCGCCCTCCTTCTACGAGGAGCTGATTGCTTTCGCCGAAAAGCACAATATCCTTGTGGTACATGACAATGCCTATTCCGACATCATCTATGACGGCAACTACGGCGGTTCCTTTCTGGAGCATGCCCATGCCAAAGAGGTGGGCATCGAGGCCTTCTCCCTGTCCAAGAGCTTTAACCTGACCGGCGCCAGAGTGTCCTTCCTGATCGGAAACCGGGAGATCATAAAGCCCCTGCGCCTGCTGCGCTCCCAGTATGATTTCGGTATGTTTGCGCCCATTCAGAAAGCGGCCATTGCCGCCCTGACCGGCCCCTTAGAGGGCGTAAAGACCCAGTGTCTGGCCTACCAGGCACGCCGGGACGCCCTGTGCGGGGGCCTGCGGGCCATCGGCTGGAATGTGCCGGACAGCCAGGGCACCATGTTTGCCTGGGCGCCGATTCCGGAGGGCTTTGCCTCCTCCCAGGACTTCTGTCTGGAGCTGATGGAACGCACCGGCGTGATCTGTACCCCCGGAGACGCCTTCGGCAGCCAGGGCGAGGGCTATGTGCGCTTCGCTCTGGTGCTGCCGGTGGAAACCATCCGGGAGCTGATCGACGTCATCGCTGCCAGCGGGATCCTTACCCGCTGACCCGGCGGCTTGGGCCCGGCGGCAATTATCTTCCGCTGACCTGCCAGCGGCGGTAGATCAGTCCCCCAGCAGGGCGAGCAAAATTGCCAGCAGCGGATACAGGAGCATTCCCGCCTGCCAGTTGGTCAGGTAGCAGCTTTCTTTACCCACCAGTCGTACGTCATAAAACGCATATACATCAACCATTTTTGCCGGCAGCAGATACAGGCTCTGGGACAGCAGCCGCAGCCGCTCCGGCACATGAATTACCAGCGTCCCCAGAATATAGACCACCATCAGACTCATGGAAGCCACACTGTTTTTCGTCCAGCCGGACAGCAGCAGCGTCA
>JAGANP010000183.1 GCA_017624175.1 Lachnospiraceae bacterium
GATATGTCTCCCGCAGGCAAGCAGGTTCACTTCAAGGCTATGAGAAAGCTGGCAAGCGAGCATCCCTCTGAGAAGGTTGGCGAGGAGATCCGTAAGCTGTACAGCTGGAACAATGAAGAGGATAAGCTGATTAATAACTGATCTGTTCATATAAGAAGAGCATCCCTTTCGGATGCTCAGACTGTAGACAAAGCTCTTTCGGTTTAAACAACCGGAAGGGCTTTTCTTTTATCCAAAAGTGCAACTTCTGTATACCTAAAACGGATAGTTTTTCTATATAAAGAGTCTGAAAACGGATCAGTATTGGAAAAAAGTAACGGCCGGTAGCTTGTGGAAGGATGTTGTGAATTGGGTGTTACGGCATCCTCAGAATGAATATTCCTTTATTGAAAGATTAGCTGTTGAGGATGCATATAAGAAAATATATGCAATCATATATAAATTGCTGAAAAAAAGATAGAATAGGTGATTTATTATTATACAGCTTTGGCAAAAAATAAATGCAAAATGCAAATTCGACTTTCTATTGAGTTGATTTTGCAATGTTAACGGCGTATACTATAATCAGTTTCCTGATATATTAACAGGCTGAGAGGAAAATCTTAAAGGTTTATTAGGGGAAACCAGATAGAGGAGCGGATAGCATGACGGCAAGGAAGAAGCTGCCAATCGGCATCGATAGTTTTGAAAAGATCATAACTGACGGATTTTATTATGTAGATAAGACCATGCTTATCAAAGAGTTGCTATTGAATTGGGGAGAAGTAAATCTGTTCGTTCGTCCCAGGCGATTTGGTAAGTCGCTGAATATGAGTATGCTGAAGGCTTTTTTTGAGATTGGCTGTGACAAGGAATTGTTCAACGGTTTGCAGATTTCACGGGAAAAGGAATTGTGTGAACAGTATATGGGACGATTTCCGGTCATATCAATAACCATGAAGGGTGTAGACGGCTTATCTTTTGAGGCTGCAAGCGCAGCAATGTGTAATGTGATAGGAAAAGAGGCTCTTCGATTTGAATATCTATTAAAAAGCGAAAGGCTTTCAGACAGGGAAAAGGAGATGTATTCTCAGCTGGTTAAAGTAGGGAATGCAGACAACACGATATTTACCATGTCAGACGCTTTGCTTGCGGATAGCTTACAGACTCTTTCCATGCTTCTTGCCAAGCACTATGGGCGCAAAACCATCATTCTGATTGATGAGTATGATGTGCCTCTTGATAAGGCTTTTCAGGCAGGATATTATGATAAGATGGTGTCGCTGATACGAAATCTGTTTGGTAATGCGTTGAAAACGAACGACTATCTGCAATTTGCTGTTCTTACCGGCTGTCTGCGTATCAGCAAGGAAAGTATTTTTACAGGCCTGAACAATATGAAGATCCATACCATTACGGATGCAAGGTATGATGAGTATTTTGGATTCACAGACGACAATGTAAATGAAATTCTGAGGTATTATGGCCTGCCGGAAATATTGGAGACTGTGAAAGAATGGTATGATGGTTATCGTTTTGGAAATGTAGATGTTTTCTGTCCCTGGGATGTAATCAATTATTGTGATGCAGCGCTTAGTGATGCAGAAAAGGAACCGGAAAACTATTGGGCAAATACAAGCGGAAACGCTATGATACGCCGTTTTATTGATAAGGCTAACCAGCAGACAAGAAATGAGATCGAGCTGCTGATTGCCGGAGATTCCATAACCAAGACCATTAATATGGAACTGACATATAGTGAGCTGGACGCTTCCATTGACAACCTGTGGAGTGTGCTGTTTATTACAGGATATTTAACACAACGTGGACGGGCAGATGGAAATCGCTACAAGCTGGTGATTCCGAACAGGGAAATAAGAGAGCTGTTTATTGCACGGATTAAGGTCTGGTTTAGGGAGACTACCCGGGCGGATGTACCGAGAATGGAAAAATTCTGTGTTGCATTTCCCGATGCGAATGCGGATCTGATTGAAGAGATGCTGAATGATTACCTTTGGAATACAATCAGTATCCGAGACACTTTTGCACGAAAGAATATGAAGGAGAATTTCTATCATGGCATGCTTCTGGGGCTTTTGCAATATGAGGACAGCTGGCTGATAAAGTCCAATGCAGAGTCCGGAGAAGGCTTCAGTGACATACTGATTGAAACACAGAACAGAATCGGTATTGTGATCGAGGTTAAATATGCAGAAGATGATAACCTTGACAAAGGGTGCGCAGAGGCGCTCGAACAAATTGAAAGAAACAGTTACACCGCCCGCCTTGCAGAGGATGGAATGAATTCGATTATTAAGTATGGAATTGCTTTTTGCAGAAAGCATTGCAAGGTGGTGCTGGGGTGATTTATGCGTCGTACCCGCAGAGCTTTTCATACTCTGCGGGTACGTATGTATGAAGGAAATTTCAGCTGTTCTCATCCAGATACAGCTGCACTCTGCGCTGAATGATATCAATAACGGCATCCATATCCTTATCCCCGGAGAAATAGGCGGGGACCTCCTCCAGCACAATGGAAGTTATGTCATTGTTTCTGACAGGGAAGGGGACGCAGCTGTCCATAAACTCAATATATTCCTCCACGTAGGAAGTGCCGTCCGGTTTGGAGTCCAGTATGAGATAGCTGCCTTCCCCCATGGAAAACTGTACCCGGCTGTCCCATTCCGGTATGAATACACATTTGCGGAGGATATCCCGGCGCAGGCAGCTGTCCGGATTTTTCCGCTCCACCTCCTCGTCATAAAGGAAGGGCAGGAACTGCCGGATTACATCCAGATTTTCAGAGTCCTTGCTGACTACCAGAAAGCGTGAGACTTGGATAAAATTACCGCTTTCTCCTTCTGTGGGAAGGCCTACCCAGTGATAGTTTTCCGGAAAATCGCTGGTTCGGGAACTGAATGAGGAAAAACCGAAAATGTTATCGCAGGGGTATGCCAGGTATTCTCCGCTCTGGACAGCTCTGACAGGCGTCGGGTCGTCGAAATCGGTACTGGATTCCGGTATGGGCGTATTTTTACAGTATTCCAGAAGGCTGCGGAAGAGATCACTGTCAAAATGGCAGGTGCCGGTATCCCAGTCCACCAGTGCGGAGTCAATATTGCGCAAAGCCAACAGCAGCAGGGCATCCGTGGGATCGGGCCTGTAGCCGTACAGTGGGATCAGCCCCAGCAGGGTATCGGAGTCGGAAGTATCGGCCAGCGTCAGCATATCCTCCAGGGTCCAGGTTTCCTCCGGCCAGATCTCATCAGATACCAGCATACTATTGGCGTACAGGGAAGTGGTCAGTCCCACCAGCTTTCCGTCAATCGTTCCGGCATTCCACACACAGTCAAATACCTGCTCCTTCAGATCACCGGGAATCATATCCGTCATATCGGCCAGGATCCCTTTTTCATAGAGCAGCTGCATTGTATCGGGATAGACGATCATCATATCCGGTATGTCCCCGGCTGCAATTTGGTTCAATAGATTAGAGGTATAGGTCTGGTAGTCATCGTTGTCTCCGATTCCGGAATATGCAATCGTAACGCCGGGTGTTTTCCGGGAAAAGATTGCTGCTGCCGCCCGTTCCGCATTGGGAGAGAAGCAGGCGGATACCAGAGTAATCGTTCGGCTGTCAGCAGGGGGATTGGGAGAGAGCACATAGATGTTGTGCGTTTCCGTATGGGGATCCATGATGACCAGACTCCCGTCAGCCCGAAAGCCCATCTTTTTCTCGGACATAAGATTGGTGCAGATGGAATTGGCATCCAGGTCATATATTTTCTCCATGGTACCGGCTGTCGTATCCCAGCGGATCACGTTGCCGTTAACCAGGGTATACAGACAGCCGTAAGGGTCCAGACAGCCGTACTTCAGAGTCTGATAATCCGCCAGCCCCAGGGATCGCATTTCTCCTGTCTCGAAGTCATAGATCCGGTAGTTATTTACTTTATTGGTTTTGTCGGACAGAATGAAAAAAGGTGTGCCGTCCGGTGTCTTAGAGAAATAGGTGATGGGAGAGGACTCCGATTCCAACGATGCCGCGAGCTCTCCGTCCTCACGAACGATCAGGATCCGGTCGGCCAGTATGAGATAGCAGTTTCCTTTCTGATCGCACAGAATTCGTTCCGTGCTGAGGGAGGCGTCGTTCATCCCTGCAGCGGTCAGAGCAGGCAGCAGATCCAGCTGCTTCTGAATCCCCTCCTCCATATGGTACCAGACCAGAGAACAGTGAGACAGCGGGTTGCCGCTTCCGTCATAGCTGCGGAAGAAGCAGGCGATCAGTTCTTTTCCTGCAATGTCTGCATCTGCCAGCGCAATTCCTTCCGGGAGTCCCCACTCTATGAGATCTATTTCCGTATGGAGAGACTCTTTCGTTTCCATATCAAAATAGTCCAGAGCCGCCAGATCGGTACCGGTACCGTCCTCATTGAGCCGAACGTAATTCGCCCAGCAGCAGAGATCTCCCCCGGGGCTGGCAGTATAGTAAAAATAAGAGTAATCATATTCCTGGTGAGTAAGGGTGACCCAGTTCTCATAATATTCCGTCAGATACCACTGCTCACTGGTCTCCGTGCTCTGGGCGGCAACCAGCTGGTGAGTACTCCAGTCCATGGTATTCTGAGAGTCTGTATAAGCGGAGGATTCTCCGGAAGAGACCGGATCAGCTGAGACCGCCTGGTCAGCCCCGCAGCCCGTCAGAATGAGAATCGCAGCCAGCGCAGAACAGATGTATCTGACGTTTCGACTATAATGACGCTTCATGTAAAAATTTCCCTCCTCTGAACAATTTGGTGTTTCTCTTATTATACCGGTAATAAAACAGGCGGACAAGACGGCGAAGTTTAAGATTTGTTTAAGATTCATGGATCAGGGGTATAGAGTAAAGTTTTTGTCAGTTGCCTAAGAGAAAATAAATTGAGAGCACCAGAATCCCTGTTATAATGGATTTGTCAAAGATCTAAAACAACAGGTGATGGAGGTACTCTCATGGAAAAC
>JAGANP010000184.1 GCA_017624175.1 Lachnospiraceae bacterium
CATTACCGGCAGCATATCCGGATTCAGCTTCATGATGATCGGACTGCCCACACTGTCATCCCAATAGGATTTGATCTGATCCAGATTTTCCCGGATCTCCAGGGATACCGCATTCATATCCGCCGACTGTGAAAATTCCAGGATTACCATGGAATAATTCTCCGAAGAGACAGAACTGATGCTTTCAATATTGCCGACCGTAGCCATAGAAGCTTCCACCGGCTTAGTCACCACAGTCTCCACGGTTTCCGGACTGGCTCCCACATAGGTGGTCATAACGATCACATAGGGCAGGCTGATGTTGGGCAGCAAATCCGTGGTCATCCGGGTAAAAGATACAATGCCCAGCACAATGACCAGCACCACGCCCACCAGTACGGTATAGGGCTTTTTTACACTGAATTTTGAGATCATAACAAAATTTTCCCTTTCTTATTTATAGTTTCGCTTATTTCCTAACAACGCACACCCCAGTGATGCATATCCGGCCGCTTTGCATCCGCACATGCATCAGTGTGTTTTCATTTCCGACCGGCTGGTCGGTCATCACGCTCAAAATTATATGCCGCCCTATGGGGAAAGTCAACAAAAAGGAACCCGTACATTTATTAAAAAAAAATAAAGAAGACACTATAGCATCTTCTTTATCTTGCTCTTTAAACGCTGCAGCGCATTGTCCGTGGATTTTTCTTCCCGACCCAGCACCTTGGCGATCTGGCTGTAGCTCATTCCCGTCAGATACAGGTCCAGCACCTGCTTTTCAAAGCCGCTGAGCTCCCGATCGATCTGGCTTTCCAGATATTCCACCCGCTCCCGGTCGATAAACAGGGTCTCCGGGTTCAGATCCTGATCCGGCGGCAGGGCCTCCGCCAGCTCCAGCTCCTCGTTTTCCCCCTGGCTGCGGCTGCTGCCGTTAAGGGATACATAGGTATTCAGCGGCCAATGCTTCTGTCGGTGGGAGGCCTGTACCGCCGTATACATCTGGCGGCTGATGCACAGGTCCGCAAAGGTATAAAAGCTGGCGTCCCGGCCGCAGTCGTAATCCCGGATAGCCTTAAACAGGCCGATCATGCCCTCCTGAATCAGATCCTCATTATCTCCGCCCAGGATATACATGGACTTGGCCTTGCTGCGCACCAGATTTTTATATTTTTCCATAATATAGTCCGTGATGCGGCTCTCGCCGCTGCGCAGACGGTCTATCAGTTCCTCATCACTGACCTGACTGTATTCCTGTTCCATGCTGCTCCCTCGCTGTTACTATCCAAGATTTTCGGTGTTCACAGTAATCTGCTGCTTTCTACTGCAGCCGCTGTCTGACAATCTCATAGGCCAGCACACCGGCGGCCACGGAGGCATTCAGGGAGTCGATATCCCCTTTCATGGGAATGGAAGCCACCATATCGCATTTCTCTCTGACCAGACGGCCCACCCCCTCGCCCTCATTGCCGATTACCAGGCCGATGGGCCCTTTCAGATCCAGCTCATACATCCGGGTGCCCCCCATATCGGCGCACACAAACCAGATCCCCTCTTTTTTCAGCTCCTCTATGGTCTTGGCCAGATTGGTTACTCTGGCCACAGGCGTATAGTTCAGAGCCCCTGCGGAGGTGCGGGCCACTGTGGCCGTCAGACCCACTGCCCGGTTCTTGGGGATGATAACCCCATGGGCGCCCGCCAGGTTGGCCGTGCGGATGATGGCTCCCAGATTGTGGGGATCCTCAATATTATCCAGCAAAAACAGAAAAAGGGGCTCGTCCTTTTCCCGTGCGGCTGCCAGGATATCATCCAGCTGGGCATACTCGTAGGCTCCCGCCACGGCAATGACGCCCTGGTGCCTGCCCGTTTCCGACATCTGATCCAGCCGCTCCCTGGTCACATATTTCACCAGTGTATCATGCTTTTTCGCCTCCCGCTTAATGGTCATGATCGGGCCGTCCTGGCAGCCGTCCTGAATATATATCTTATCAATGGCCTTTCCGCTGCGGTAGGCCTCGATCACTGCGTTTCTTCCCTCGATTGTCTGCTCCTGATATCCCATATTGTCCGTTCCTCTCCTGTCTCCCAATTCCCCGCAGCAGCTCTGCAATTTGCGTGTTCCGTCCGCTCACAGCTTCATCCCCAGCCGACTGATCCCCTCCTGCACCAGTTCAATCATTCTCTCCGTCCTGCCGGTGAGGTACAGA
>JAGANP010000185.1 GCA_017624175.1 Lachnospiraceae bacterium
CAGTTATTCTGTCAGGCTTTGATCCGATTCGCCGTGAGGTGGCAAGGATCGCCCTGGAGAAACTGATTGTAGACGGCCGTATTCATCCTGCCAGAATCGAAGAAATGGTGGAAAAGGCTCAGAGAGAAGTTGAAGTGATGATTAAGGAGGAGGGTGAAGCGGCTACCCTGGAGGTAGGCGTTCACGGTATCCATCCGGAACTGGTCAAGCTCCTGGGCAGAATGAAGTTCAGAACCAGCTATGGTCAGAATGCACTGAAGCATTCTATCGAGGTTGCTCAGCTGTCCGGCTTACTTGCGGCTGAGATGGGGCTGGATGTGAGACTGGCTAAGCGTGCCGGCCTGCTGCATGATATCGGCAAGGCTGTGGATCACGAGATGGAGGGCTCTCATATTCAGCTTGGCGTTGAACTCTGCAGAAAGTACAAGGAGAACGCCACCGTTATTAATGCTGTGGAATCCCATCACGGTGATGTGGAGCCCACTTCCCTGATTGCATGTATTGTACAGGCTGCTGATACAATCTCTGCGGCAAGACCGGGAGCCAGACGGGAAACACTGGAAACCTATACCAGTAGATTAAAACAATTAGAAGAAATAACCAACAATTTCAAAGGAGTAGATAAGTCTTTTGCTATTCAGGCAGGTCGTGAAGTTCGTGTGATGGTAGTACCTGAGCAGATTTCCGATGCGGATATGGTACTGCTGGCCCGTGACATTTCTAAGCAGATTGAAGCGGAGCTGGAATATCCCGGACAGATCAAGGTTAATGTGATCCGTGAATCTCGTGTAATTGATTATGCGAAGTAACGAAACCAGTGACTGAAATTTCAAAGGAAGAAAAGAGTTCCGATTGCGGGGCTCTTTTTTTATGAAAAAACTCTTGTGCTATGGAATGTTTTGTAGTAATATATACGGGATGTATGATTGTATACGATAATCCAATACAAAAAGCCATTTCGGGCGGAAAGAAAGAGTGTGGGTTGATATGATGAAAAAGGCTTATCAGGAGTTAAGCAGGGATCAGCTGCTGGAGCTGCCTGAGCAGTTAGCAAAGGAATATGAGGATGCAAAGGGCAAGGGGCTGAGTCTGGATATGTCCAGAGGAAAGCCCGGTATATCCCAGCTGGATATGGGGATGGATATTTTTGACGTGCTGAATTCTCAGAGCAATATGAAGAGTATGGAGAATGTGGACGTTCGGAATTACGGCGTACTGGACGGTCTGTTGGAAGCCAAGCATATGATGGCAGATATTATGGGCGTATCGGCGGAAAACGTGATTGTGTGCGGCAATGCCAGCCTGACCATCATGTATGATACGGTATCCCGTTCCATGACCCATGGCGTGATGGGTTCCACTCCCTGGTGTAAGCTGGATCAGGTGAAGTTTTTATGCCCGGCTCCCGGCTATGACAGACATTTTGCCATTACAGAGCATTTCGGCATTGAGATGATTACCGTGCCCATGACTCCCCAGGGCCCGGATATGGATATGGTGGAGAAGCTGGTGGCAGAGGATCCCAGCATCAAGGGGATCTGGTGTGTGCCCAAATACTCCAATCCCCAGGGATACAGCTATTCTGACGAGACGGTCAGAAGATTTGCGGCTTTGAAGCCGGCAGCAGAGGATTTCCGCATTTTCTGGGATAACGCCTATGCGGTGCATCATCTGTATGAGGACAGGCAGGATGAGATTCTGGAGATCCTGAGTGAGTGTGAAAAGGCAGGAAATCCGGATATGGTGTATGAGTTTGCCTCTACCTCCAAGATCAGCTTTTCCGGCGCCGGTATTGCGGCCATAGCAGCTTCCAAGGGCAATCTGGATTTTATCAAAAAGTCCATGACGATCCAGACCATTGGCTTTGATAAGATCAATCAGCTGCGGCATGTGCGCTCCTTTAAGGATTTTGAGGGTATTAAGGCTCATATGAGAAAGCATGCGGCGATTCTGCGGCCTAAGTTTGAGGCGGTGCAGGAGGTACTGGAAAGGGAACTGGACGGACTGGGGATCGGTACCTGGACGAAACCCAACGGCGGCTACTTTATTTCCTTTGATGCGATGGAGGGCTGTGCCAAGGCCATCGTGGCAAAATGTAAGGAAGCGGGAGTGACCCTGACCGGGGCCGGGGCAACCTATCCCTATGGCAGGGATCCCCGGGACAGCAATATCCGTATTGCGCCCTCTTTCCCCACACCGGAGGAGATGGCCATGGCAACGGATCTGTTTGTACTCTGCGTAAAACTGGTCAGCGTGGAGAAGCTGTTAGGCATGTAAAAGCCCGCCGGCGCATACAATAGAATATTCCTAGGGATATCTATAATCTTATGTATGCAGGTGACTTTTTTGAAGCTGGCCAATAAGCAGTTAATTGTTTTTCTGATCGGAATATGCGGCGGGATACTGCTCGCCAATCTGGGTAAAAGTGAAATGCTGTCGGGATCGGCGCTCCTGGAGGAGGATGCGCTGATGCAGGTGCGTTATGCCGTGATCGACAGCAGGTCACTTTTTTTCTGTTTGCTGCGGCAGAGATTGGGGGAGGCAGGGCTTTTGCTGTTATTATCCACCACCTTTCTGGGCCTGGCGGCAGTGTGGTTTTACGCTTTTCGCTATGGGGCCTCCCTGGGAATTCTGCTGACACTCCTGTTGACCGGCTACGGAGTCAAAGGGATCCTGCTGCTGCTTGCGGGGCTTTTTCCCCAGATGCTGATCTATGTACCTGTATGGGCGCTGATACTGGCTCTGTCGGAGCGAACCTGCAGGCGTCTGTACTATTTGAACGGCAATGAGGGACTGACCGGCCTGAAACGGATGTGGGTTCATCTGACGGCCCAGGCGGGGCTGCTGCTGTTCGCACTGGCAGTGGGCTGCGGTCTGGAGGCCTATGTGAATCCCTATCTGGTAAAGCTTGCCCTGAAGCTGTTCTGACACAGGGAGTTTACAAAATATGACTTGCTTCCCCCGAAAATTGCTGTTATGCTAAAAGACAGGAAGCAGCGGCGAAAGGGGGTAAGCGCATGGAAGAGGAGATCGGCGGATTTCTGGATTATCTGCGCCAGGTAAAGAAATTGTCGGAAAATACAGTGTTATCGTACAAGCTGGATCTGCGGCAGTTACAGATCTATCTGGAGCGGGAGCTGGGCATCGGCAGCTTTCAGGAGGTGACGGAGGCACAGCTGCAGACTTATTTTGATGGGTTGGAGTCCCGGAAGAAGAGTTCTACGGTATCCCGCAGTATGTCCTCCATCCGGGCTCTGTATCATTACCTGGTGAAAGCCGGTCTGGTGAAAGAGGATATAACCCAGCAGCTGCAGGCGCCGAAGCAGTACCGGGAGATGCCGGAGATCCTCACGGTGGAGGAGGCTGCGGCCCTGGTGGAACAGCCTAAGGGGGACAAGCCCCGGCAGCTGCGGGACCGGGCCATTCTGGAGCTACTCTATGCCACGGGGATTCGGGTGTCTGAGCTGGTTGCCCTGACCGTCCCGGACGTGAATCTGCAGCTGGGATTTCTGCATTGCCGGGAGAGCCGCAGGGAGAGGGTGATCCCCTTTGGCAGCCCTGCCCGGGAGGCGCTTCTGCAGTATCTGGAAAAGGGGCGTACCGCCCTGCAGACAGACCGGGAGAGCGAGGTTCTGTTTCTGAATTATAACGGCGGGGCCATGAGCCGTCAGGGAGTCTGGAAGCTGATCCGCAGATATGGAGAGGAGGCGGGAATCCGAAAAGAGGTGACACCTCACAGTCTGCGTCATGCCTTTGCCGCCCATCTGATTCAGAACGGGGCGGATCTGCGGAGCGTACAGGAGATGATGGGATATGCGGATCTCTCGGCGGCCCAGATCTATGTCACCGTCCGCCCGCACCGAATCAGGGAGGAATACACCAGAAACCATCCCCGGAGTTAGCCGGGGACTTCTGCCGCCGAGGTTTTCAAGAGGATAGTGCCGGTGTTTCCGGGCTGTTTCGTGGTGTTGCGGTTATTTACATTTTGGGCAAAAAAACGGCAGGCTGTCCGGGGGAAGTCCCCGGCAGTCTGCCGTTTGTCTCATCGCAATTATTCATATTCTGCCAGATCATAGATCAGCCGCTCGGTGTCGGCCCAGCCCAGACAGGGATCCGTAATGGATTTGCCGTAGACGCCGCCGCCCACTTTCTGGCAGCCTTCTTCAATATA
>JAGANP010000186.1 GCA_017624175.1 Lachnospiraceae bacterium
CCGCTGCCACCAGCAGACATACCAGATTCCCCACATGGGCACTGAGAAGTCTGATTACCAGCATCATCACCAGTCCTGCGATTCCGGCGCCGATCAGAGGGATTCCCAGAATCCGAATATATTCCCGGCTGAACCGTCTCCGCCAGACCATATAGGCGGCCAGGCCCACTGTCAGAATGCCTGTGGCGGTCAGCAGGCTGTACAAAATACCGATAACCTGATATCCACTGGCTTTTACCAACAGATTCTGCAGGATCACATCCAGAATCAGCCAGATGCCCAACGCTCCCATCAGGAGGTATTGTTCCCCATAAGAGAGCAGGATCATGGAAAAGAGGATGACCAGTCCGGCCAGCAGGATCATTATACTGCCTGCCCTCAGCAGCTGTGCCGCACCCTCGTCCCGGCCCGGGAAAAAGCCTGCGGCCATCTGGGGCGCCGTCACCGCCATGGTCACCGTCAGAAACAGGCCTGCCGTCCAGACAAAATGCAGGCCCGCAGAGGCTAAATCCCTGCCGTGGCGGGCATCCTCCCGGCGAACCGCTGCATGCAGCCTGCCATAGACGGAAAAGCATCTGGCAGTCAGCAGCAGAATAAAGACGCCGCACAGCAGCAGACATTTTCCAAAGAGACTGCCATAATCGGCGACAGCGTCCGTCACCATCAGAGTGCCCAGGGCATCTCCGCTTTCCGGATCTGTAGCGGAAACCGCCTGCCCAAGCGGTATCATTGCCCGCAGATAGAGCGCCGCCCCCAGCGGAACCGGCAGCAGCGCCAACAGGGAAATAAGGATGCTCTGCCAGCCGGTACCATAGTACAGCCGCACGGTATCCCCCATACTCTCGGTTCTGCGCAGTCCCTCCTGGCTCCTCTGGGCATCTGCTTTCCGGTCACTGCCCATATAGATAATAAAAAGAAACAGGAGAACCAGCAGCTCTGTAAGCAGGATGCCAAGCGCCACCCCCATGGCTCCGTACATCCCGCTGTAATTGTCGTTTTTCAGAAGACCGGATACTTTATCTCCGTACCCTGCAAGTATCCTGCCGAACAGGGAACCGAATACCAGGAAAAAGCCCTGCCGCAGCACCGCACTGATCAGGGTGGGCATCTGGCTGCCGTTGCCCTGAAAATACCCCAGCAGTACCGCATCCAGAGCCTGAATCACAATGACCGGGGCCAGCATTTTTAACGCCGCTGCACTGTCAGGCACCAGAAACCGCTTCTCTGCCAGCGGATCCGCCAGCAGCAGAAAAATCACGGTCAGCAGGAGCCCTGTCACACCCTGCAGCAGCAGAAGCTGCCCCCGCATCCGGGCCACGCCCTTATACTGTCCTTTGGTTCTGCGATTTTTCTGCAGATGGGCAATGACCTCCGCCGATCCGGCAGTCAGCAGCAGCGTGAACAGGCTGACGCTTTCCAGGGCCAGCGCCAGATAGCACAGGCCGTTGTCGCCCAGCAGCTTCCCCATGCTCATCAGGCCGATGAGACCGAGGATATAGGTATAGCATACCATCTGTTTTCTTTTGATCTCCAGTTGATTCATTCGTATTCTTCCCTCTCCTGTAATCCCTTAATCGGCCATATCCCTGGTGATGCCCAGCTGCGTCAGGATCTGCTCCTGTTTCTGCTCCATCACCGCCGCTTCCTCCGGTGCCATATGATCATAGCCGCACAGATGCAGCATACTGTGTGCTACCAGGAATGCCAGCTCCCTCCGCAGGCTGTGACCATACTGCCTGGCCTGGTCGGCAATCCGATCCACCGACAGGATAATATCTCCCAGAATCAGTTCCCCACTGTCAGGATCAAAGCAATCCGCCTCCTGCTGACTGGGAATCTCAAAATACCCCGGCGTCTCATACTCCAGATTCGGGAAAGACAGCACGTCCGTCTCTCTGTCCATCTGGCGGTACTGCCGGTTGAACTCCCGAATCCCCGGGTTGTCCGTCAGCAGCACATTGACCTGCACCTCATAGGGACAGCCCTCCGCCTCCAGAACGGCCTCAGCCACCGCTTCCACGGTCTCTTCCACAGAAAAGGGATATACCACTCCGGTTTCATTTTCAACGTAGAAAGTCATAGTACAGCTTCTCCTCTTTAAAGATTTTCTTCATCTGTGTAATCTCTCCCATGGAAATCCGGCATTGGTTGAACACTCCGGAATCCAGCTTGATCCGAAACACGGAGTCAATGATTTTATCATAATCCAGTTCCCGCTCCTTGCTTGCGGCCAGCAGATGAATGATGGAGGCAGTTACCGCATCCGCCATGATCAGCACCGCCGTTTCCTTTCGCTTTACCGGATGATCCGGCAGCAGATATTCCCGGAGAATCTCCTGCATGGCCGGGGGAAAATGCTGCTTTTCAAACAGGGCCGCCAGCTCCAGACCCCTTTCCCGGGGCGCAGAGTCCTGATACAATACCCCGATCTTATGATAAAATCCGGCGGCCTTTACCGCCTGCACGTCCAGCTCCAGCCGTCCGGCGATCCGTTCGCAGAAGTAGGAGGTGTGCATGCTCTGGTAATAGTCCTCCCGGGCTTCCTCTTTCAACCGGGTAAGCAATTCGCATTCCGGTGCAGTCAGCTCCATATAGGTGACCCGGTAGCGGTAGATTACCGACTGTGAAAAGACTTTCAGAATTCCCAGAAGCAGGATACCGCTGATGATCACATTGGCCGCAGGGATCACCAGCAGCTCCGGTTCCAGCCGCTCATTGGCAAACAGCACCACATTGGCAGTCACACAGACCAGCAGCGCCATAAGGGATATGGCCAGGGGAATTCCTACCTTAAACTCCGTATCCAGCTGGCGGAACAGGCTGACGCCGATGATCCCGCTGATCAGGTACATCACCAGAATATTCACCCCCGCACCGCTCACCAGCACCGTCACGGTCAGCAGCACGGAACCGGCGGCAACCCCGATAAAGGTACTTCCATACAGAGCCAGGGTAATATAGATTACCAGAAAGGGCCATGCCCCGGCAGGCAGGAATACACAGGCCAGAGCAACGATCAGACAGCCGCCCAGACATCCCAGAAGACGCAGCAGATGTTCCCCGTTGTCATACTGCAGCAGCCGTTCTGCCGCCTCCTGACGGATCAGCAGCCCCAGTATTGCCATACCCAGGGCGGTAATCACCATATTGCGCAGCAGGGTATCCTGTCCCGTCTGAAACAGCGTACCGATCAGCCAGACACCGGCCACCGCCCCCAGCATCAGCAGGCATCCGGCCAGCAGATGGTACCATCTGTAATGATTTTCATATCCATCCATATTATTTTCGTCCGTATTTTTCTCTGTTTCTCGTTTTCTCTCTCGCCTCGTAATCGTCATAGGCCTTGACAATCTTCTGTACCAGGGGATGGCGCACCACGTCCTTGCTGGTCAGATTGATAAAAGCGATATCTTCCAGCTTTCCCAGTACCCGGGAAGCAATATCCAGTCCGGATTTCGTACCGGTGGGAAGATCCTTCTGGGAGGAGTCGCCGGTCACCACGACTTTGGAGCCGAAACCGATACGGGTCAGAAACATTTTCATCTGGGCGGGCGTGGTATTCTGAGCCTCATCCAGAATGATATAGGCGTTATCCAGGGTACGGCCCCTCATATAGGCCAGGGGCGCCACCTCGATCAGGCCCTTTTCCATATTTTTGGTAAAGCTCTCCGCTCCCATGATCTGGTACAGGGCATCGTACAGCGGCCGCAGATAAGGGTCCACCTTGCTCTGCAGATCTCCGGGCAGAAAGCCCAGCTTCTCTCCCGCCTCAATGGCCGGTCTGGTCAGGATGATCCGGCTCACCTCATTGTTTTTAAAAGCGGTGATCGCCATGGCCATGGCCAGATAGGTCTTGCCGGTACCGGCAGGCCCCAGACCGAAGGTCATCATTTTGCTGCGGATGGCATCCAC
>JAGANP010000187.1 GCA_017624175.1 Lachnospiraceae bacterium
CAGTATTCATATCACTTGCTTTTAAAAAGGCTACACCCTAAATTACAGTACAGGACTTCCGAACAGAAAGAGTATGAATATGCTGTTGTCAACAGGCTTTCGGCAGGATAGCGTTCGTCCTAAGGGGTTCGAAAAGGTTGGCTTTAAAATTCTTTTGTATCCGTTTTCAGCTCTTTTTGAAATGAAGACCAGATAGCAAAGCCAAAACCTCCGGCTTCACTTAGCCGGAGGCTTGATTAAGAGCGCGTTGCAAAATGTGCCCGCTTCAGCATTTCTTTGATGTTTTCCGGATCGGGATCTGTATCTCTGACAGCCACTCGCTTTCATCGTCTTTATTCCAGACCCCATCAATATAGCTTTCCCGGATATCTCCGGCAATTTCATACCCGTTTTCTTCGGTATACCTCAGAACCATTTCGTAAGATTCCGAAAAGGTACAATAGGAGCCTTTGTGGAACACACAGGCTGCCCGGATGCTGGGAAGGGTTTTGAACTGAAGATCACCGGTTACTTTTCTGGCCTCCACAACAGACTCACAGATATCCACCAGGATATCACTGGCCTTGTATCCCGGTTCCAGATAATTGGTAAAGCAATATTCCGGACGGGCACAGATGCAGCCCGCTTTCTCCATCAGGGCCCCCATTTCCGGCATACGGTCAAACAGATCGTCGTAGGATTCCAGCCGGATGCGCATATAGGCCACGGTGGTTTCCGGGATGGTTTTGACCAGCACAGGCGCTGAAAGACCGGCTTTCTTTCCGGACAGATACCCGTCTACCACGGCGATCTGCCTTGTCAGATCAGCGATCTTTGAAAGCAGCTCTGATTTTTTCTTCAGCAGCACCGCTTCCTCATCGGCCCCGGAATTGATGTGAGTGATTTCCTCCAGCGTGAATCCCGCCAGTTTCAGGGCGGTGATCTGGTGGAGCACTGCCATCTGGGAAAGGGTATAATACCGGTATCCGTTCTCCGGGTGGATCAGTGCCGGCGGCAGCAGGCCCTGTTCCTCGTAAAAACGCAGGGTTTTGACTGTCACATGATTCATGGCCGCAAACATACCGATCTTATAGAGTGTATCGCTTGTCTTTTCGTCGCAGAGCCTGTGCTCCTGTTTCATCTCCATAACATTACTCCCATCTGAATGTCCTGACAGCAACGGTGCCGCAAATGACCGCAATGGCGATCAGCGTGATCACCTGTACAACGATATTATCATAGCACCCCAGGGATACGGATTTCAATAGGTCGATTCCGACTCCCAGCGGCATCCACTTTGCCACCGCCTGGAACCATGCCGGAAACACCTCCGCCGGGATAGTGGCCCCGGAGAACAGCAGCATGGGAAAATAGAGCAGGCTGGTGGCCACATTCATGGATTTTGTGGTCCGGCACAAGCTGGCCACCATGAGGCCGATGGAAAACATGGAGATCATGGTCAGCAGCCACAAGGCTATGTACACGAACACATTGCCCGCCATCCGGTAACCGAAGATTACCGCCGCTGCAATGGTCAGGATCAGGGTGGAAAGAGCCGCGATTACACCACTGCAAATGGTATCGCAGGCCAGGAGTCTGGCGGGCGAACAGGGGCTGCAGTACATCCGCCGCAGGATCCCCTGAGACCGCAGCTCCACAATGGTGATGGGGATGCTCATAAACGCGCTGCAGCAGATCCCCACGGTGGACAATGATACATACGAGCTCTGCAGATAGGTAAGACCCGAATCTGCGGCATTTTTATCGCCGGTGATCATTGTGATCACAACGAATACCACCAGCGGCATGGCCAGACAAAACAGGATCACATCCGGCGAACGTAAAAAGATTTTCTGCTCTACCCGATACATTCTGAAAAAACGCTTCACAGTAATTCCTCCTCCCCCATGAAAAACAAATACGCCTCTTCCAGATTGCTCTGACCGGAAGCCGCGATAACTTCCCCGATGGTGCCTTCCGCAATCTTACTTCCTGACCTGATGATACACACCCGGTCACAAAGGGCTTCTGCCTCTGCCATATAATGGGTGGTCAGGAAAATGGTCAGCCCCTGCTCTTTGAGCTGTTTTAAGGTTCGCCATACCTCACGTCTGGCCACCACGTCCAACCCGGTGGTCAGCTCGTCCAGAAAGACGATTTCCGGGTTGCCGATCAGCGCCAGAACAACAGAAAGCTTCTGCCGTTAGATCGGAAGAGCACACG
>JAGANP010000188.1 GCA_017624175.1 Lachnospiraceae bacterium
CTTATTGTTCATGCTGCAAAGGAGGCGCCCGATGTATAACCCACTTCTGGATACCTTTATTGCCGCCGTTGACTGCGGCAGCTTCACGAAAGCGGCGGAGGCGCTGTATATTTCTCCCACTGCCGTGATGAAACAGATGAATGCCCTGGAGAGCCATCTGGATCTCCAACTGATCGACCGCTCCCCCTCCGGTATCCGGCTGACTGCAGCCGGAGCGGTCATTTACCGTGATGCCAAGGCCATGATCGACCTTTCCCGGAAATCCGTGGCCAGCGCAAAAGCCGCCCTGCATGCCCAGGACACGATCTTCTGCGTGGGCACATCCCTGCTGAACCCTGCCAAGCCCTTTATGGATCTCTGGTACCGTATCAATGGGGACTTCCCCTCATACAAGCTGCACCTCGTCCCTTTTGAGGACGACCATGAGGGCATCCTCTCGGAGATCGAAAAACTGGGAGTAAAATTTGATTTCCTGATCGGGGTCTGCGACTCAAAGGAATGGCTTTCCCGCTGCAATTTCCTGCCCCTGGGCCGTTATCGGAAAATGATTGCGGTATCCAGAGAACATCGGCTTGCGGAGAAAGACAGCATTAATATAGAAGACTTATACGGCGAAACCCTGATGATGGTACAGCGTGGGGATTCGGGAACAAACGATTTTATCCGCAATGATCTGGAGAAAAATCACCCGGCGATCCGAATTGAAGACACTCCGCCGTTTTACGACCTCTCGGTATTCAGCCGCTGTGCGGAATCCGGTAAAGTGCTTCTTACGATTGAATGCTGGCAGGATGTACACCCCGGACTTGTCTCCATCCCCGTAAACTGGGAATACCGTATCCCCTACGGCCTGCTTTACAGCCTGGATGCGCCGGAGGATGTGCGCAGATGTGTCCGGGCCATAGAAGCAGCCGCCGCTTCCCCGCAATAACCCGATCGGGATTTCCATATGTTTCCGGTGGATATTTCCTCCGATTCATGCTATATTTTGTTTCGTAATATTTTTGTAATATTTACGTAACAATTTGTGTAGTTTTGTAGCAAAGGAGGATAACGATGAAAAAAGGATTAATCACTATGAGTACGATTGCTGCCCTTGCAGCATGCACCGCCACTCCGCTGGCAGCCCAGGCAAAGGAGATGAACGGACAATGGATCGTCATAAATAATCAGGAAACCGTAAAAGAGATCCTGCAGGATCTGTCGGAAAAATGCGGCATCAATCTGGATTTCCTGTTCCAGGGCAGCTGTCCGGATACCCCTGAGGTTCCTGCGCCGGATGAGACCCAGCCGGAGCCCCCGGCAGTTACCCCTGCCCCCGACGTGACCCAGCCGGAGCTGCCTGCGCCTACTCCCTCCGCCCCCGAGACATCGGTTCCTGATTCTCAGCCCCCTGTCACCGAGGACGAGGCCGAGACGCCCCCTGCGGAGTCCGTACATCCCTATGTGCTTCGTATCGTAGAGCTGGTCAATGAGGAACGTGAAAAGGCAGGACTGAACCCGGTTACCCTGGATGCGGCAGCCAGCAGCGCAGCAATGCTCCGTTCCCGGGAGATCGTGAGCAGCTTTTCCCACACCCGCCCCAACGGCAGCAGCTTTTCCACTGCCCTGAAAGAGCAGGGTATCAGCTACCGCAGAGCCGGGGAAAATATTGCCTGGGGACAGCGCTCCCCTGAACAGGTCATGGAGGGCCGGATGAACAGCTCCGGCCACCGGGCCAATATCCTGGGAGAATCTTTCACCCATATCGGTGTGGGCTATCACCAGGAAAACGGCGTAAATTACTGGACACAGCTGTTTTACAACTAAAACGGTCATAAAAAAAGCTTCCCGATCCTGCAGCTCTGCGGGACCGGGAAGCTTTCTGTATTTATTTTCCGGCCATTTCCACCAGTTCCTGCAGAATCTCTGCGATCTCTTCCCTGATGACGGCATTGGCTTTCTCCGCCTCCATGGTTTCATTGGCGTGCGCCGCTACCTCCTCCGACACTGCGGAAATGTTCTGTACGGAGTCTACGATCCGCCGGTTTGCCTCTCGCAGCTCGGTTACGTTTGCCACAAGAGTCTCCATGTGCTCCCTGACCGCATGCGTATTGTCCTGAATACTCTCAAAGCTCTCCGCCGCATGCGCCGCTCCCTGCTTCTCCTGCCGGATTCCCTCTACCATCCGGGTAATCACACCTACCACCTCGCCGATGGCGGCGGTAACATTGCTGATCAGCTCTGTAATATGTACCGTAGCCTCCTTGGTGCGGGTTGCCATGCCGGAGATCTCGGTGGCCACCACCGAAAATCCTCTGCCCGCTTCCCCTGCTCTGGCGGCCTCTATACTGGCATTAAGCGCCAGCAGGCTGGTCTGGGAAGTAATCCCTCCGATCAGCTCCACAATGCTATTCATCTCTTCCATATACTTGTTGAGGGCATCCAGTTTTTCCGTCACCGCTGAACCGTTTGCGGCGGATGCCTCCACATCGGCCACCAGCAGGGCTACATTGCGGCTGCCGTCTTCCAGTATCCTGAGGGTCTCCTGCATGCTGTCATTGATCTGCTCTGCAGCGCTGCTGACGTCATCCACCCTTTTCTGGATCGCTTCTGTCTGTTGACTCTGGCTCTGTACATGTGCCGCCGTATCCGTGGCCCCCTCAGACAGCTGCTCCATAGCATGTCTGGTCACTTCCGACGCCTCGCTCAGCCGGGTCATTTTGGTATGGATCCGGTCAATTCCCTCTGTCAGCGTACCGGATAATTCCGCATTGGTCTGCAGCAGACGCATAGCCTTTTCCTGAGAGCTGGTGATGTCCTCTATTTTGCGTCGGGAGTTCTCCCGCAGCGTCTTGGTGGTAATCAGGGAATAACCTCCCACCATAAGCATGATCACAATCTGGACGATACCCGATTCGTTGCCCTGGTACCCAAATCCCCCGACCGTTTCTCCCAGTACCACCATCAGAATGCTTTCCAGAATCGTGCCGGTATTAATGATTACCAGGTATCTGATGTCGTTATAGATGGAAACCACAAATACCATGGGAATTACAAAGGCAAACACCATCTGGTTTACTGCCGTAAACAGGCAGATCGTGTAAAAAAGAGCGAAGCCGATGGCCGTCATATGCTTGATTACCGCCGTTTCCGGATTCCTTTTCCAGAAAAAAAATTCTATCCCCACGGGGAGCAGCCCAATCACAACTAAGGCCAGCGCATAGGCCAGCGATGCTCTTCCCCCCACTGCCTGAAGCACGATAAAAGCCAGCATAATCAATACGGACACAAAATGTGTTGTCATTGCCGTTTTGTTGTTTCTTTGAAGTTCTGTCATTTCTTTTCCTTTCATCCTTTCCTCCCTCTATTGGGCCAGCAGAGACATGCCCCGCTCCACCAACTCCTGCACGGTATAAATGGGAATGCTCTGCAGCTCCCCGGGCTCCCCTACGATCAGGACATTCCGCTCCCTGTCCAGTCCTGCCAGATCCTCGATCCGAGCGGTCAGCTGCCCTCCGCTGTCCAGACAATAGCCGCCGTATTCTCCGCCGATATACAGATTCCCCTCCGCATCCTCGCCGAAGTATCTGTCCGCTCCGCCGATTCTGCCTGCAATGGTATCCAGCAGTGTCATATCCTCGCTCCGGTAGACCTCTATACGGTAATCCACATAGGAGACCACGGTAAATCCCCCGTCGGGCACCGTCAGAATATGGGACACCAGATTGGCCTTTGCCAGCCCCAGTTCCCCTGCCTCCTCCGCATAATCCCTGTAGGAGCCGCTGTCGTCCCAAAGCACCGGCTCCGCCTCTC
>JAGANP010000189.1 GCA_017624175.1 Lachnospiraceae bacterium
CCGACTGCAGCATATAGCCGGTAAGGGGCAGATAGGCCGTATCAATCCGCTCTCCGGGGCCCTGCTCCCGCACCCTTACCTGATTGGTTTTCGTATCCTTTTGCAGATAGGCGTGGATCTGCACAGGGCTCTGCTTCTGCGGTTCATCACCGCCTGTTTTCGAAAGCTTCTCCAGGACCGCCGGGGAAAATGTTCCCACGCAGACGGTACGGTAAAATTTGCGTACCGCCCGGCTGCGGATCAGTTCACTGAGGGCCTGACTTCCGGCCAGGGACTTTCCGCACAGAACCAGACCGCTGGTGTTGCGGTCCAGCCGGTTGCAGACCGAGGGGCGGAACAGCCGCAGTTCCTCCGCCTCCAGAGCACCGCTCTCCAGCAGATAACCGATCATCCATTCATTCAGACTTAAGTCCCCGGCCTTGGCCTGCTGGGTCAGCACCCCGGCAGGCTTATTCAGAATCAGCACATGGGCGTCCTCATAGAGTACCCCGATGTCCCGGAGCCGCCGAAAGGCCCGCTGATATAACGCTGTGTCGATGCAGCTGTTTCCCGCCGGGGCAGCGCCTTTTCCCTGATTTGACGATCGGGCGGCGCCTTGCTTCTGTTCCGGCAGATAGCCGCCGAATTTCAGAATGGTTTCCTCAGACAGCCACAGGGTCACCTGATCCCCCCGCTGCAGAAGTTCCCGGCCCTCCGCCTTTTTGCCGTTCAGCGTGATATTTTTCTTGCGCAGCATCTTATAAAAGAAGCTTACAGGCGCTTCGGTCAGATATTTTCCCAGAAATTTATCCAGCCGCTGTCCTGCATGATTGTCTGCAATTTCCAATGTGACCATGGGTGATCCCCCCTGCCTGTAAAGGCTGCACCGATAATTCCTCTTTTACTGCTTACAGCACCACCGATTTCAGCGTATGTGCAATACCCTCTGTATTGCCCTCCTCGGTTTCCAGCCCCTGCAGCTGCTTCAGCCGTTCCGTATATTTTCCCAGATCCGTAAAAATTTTTACCGATACATTCTTGTGATTGTCTGCCTTTAGCAGGGGCTCTATATGGGCCAGGAAGTCCTTTTCCGGAAAATCCTTTTTTTCACTGTAGCCGCAGACGGTATTGCCTTTCACCGCCATATGCCCCACCACAAAGGTATAGGAGTAAGAGGTAAATACCATATCATACAGACAGGTCAGCTCCCCCTCGAAAGGAGCGATCTGCGCAGCCGCCTCCTGGCTGAGCCCCTTATACCGCAGAAACATAATCATATTCACGGCACTTTTGCTGGCCGGCAGACAGCCCAGCACAGCTACGATGGTCAGCAGATTCAGCTTATCTCCCGTGGCAATATAGCCTGCGGCAAACAGACTCAGCGAGATTGCAAAATACAACACCGACCGCAGAATCTCGTATCTTCTCTGAATCCGAATATAATCCCTGCTTCCCTTATACGACCCGGAGGAAAATATCCGGCCGATCTTTTTTATCCCTTGCATATATTGATTCCTTTCGTTCGTTTATCCTGCATTCATCCGTATATCATCCGTATGACAGCGGCAATCAGCGTATGGGGAAGCACCTTGCATGCGCCCTCAAACGCCTGTATGGGCAGGCTGCAGACCGAACGGGCCCGCTTATGGCAGGCGTCCCGCAGGGCTTTCTGCACCACCTGTTCTGCGGAAACCATAGTCAGCTTCTTGACAGACAGGGTGGAACCGTGTTTCTCCGCTGTGTCAAAGAAAGGGGTATCCACCGGCCCCGGACATACGCTGGTCACATAGATCTCCCGCTCTTTCAGTTCCTCCCGCAGGGCCAGGGAAAAGCTGTCCACATAAGCCTTGCTGGCCGCATAGACCGCAAAACCGGGCTGGGCTACAAAGGCAGCGCTGGATGCCATCTGAATGATCCGGGAGTTCCTGCTCATGAAGGGCAGGCAGCATCTGGTCACGGCAGTGAGTGCCTCACAGTTCAACTGCACCATTCCCAGCTGTTCCTGAATCGTCAGCTGGGCCACATCCCCGATGACACCGTATCCGGCGCTGTTTACCAGCATTCTGATCCGGCAGTGTTCCTCCTCCAGCAGATCCCGGAGCCTGTCGATCTGGGCACCCACGGTGATATCCATAGCGAGAACCCGCACATTATTGCGCAGCTGTGACGCTAAGGTTTTCAGCTTCTGCCTGTTTCTGGCGATCAGCCAGATCTCATCGGTCTTGCGCAGATGGGCATCGATCTGCAAATCAAATTCCATGCCGATGCCGGAGTACGCTCCTGTAATAATCACAATACTTTTAGCCATAATCTGATCTTCCTTTCCTGTCATGATTTATTTTTCCTTTTTCTTATGGATATTCCGAATCGTTTTTCTCTTTTTCACAGTAGTTTCCCGCTCCGCAGCGCCCGCTTTTCCCGGAGTATTCCCACCACGAGTTCCCTCCGGACTGCCTTTCCGGGGGCGGATCAGGCATTTTTTATCATAGCCGATCAGATCCGTCCTGCCCGCCTGGGTCAGCGCCTCATAGACCAGGTCGTAGTTTTTGGGATTGCGGTACTGAATCAGTGCCCGCTGCATGGCTTTTTCATGGGGATTGCGGCACACATATACGGGCTTTAAATCCCGGGGATCCAGCCCCGTGTAATACATCACCGTGGATATGGTGGAGGGAGTGGGATAAAAATCCTGCACCTGCTCCGGCATATATCCCAGATCCCTCAGAAACTCCGCCAGCTCCACCGCCTCCCGAAGCGTGGAGCCCGGATGGGAGGACATCAGATAAGGCACCAGATACTGGTTTAA
>JAGANP010000021.1 GCA_017624175.1 Lachnospiraceae bacterium
AAAACAACCAGGTGACAGTGATGGGGGAGATCATCAGTGACTTTGCCTACAGCCATGAGATCTTTGGGGAAGGATTTTACATGGTGGATCTGAAGGTGCAGAGACTCAGTGAAAGCTTTGATATTATTCCGCTATTGGTTTCGGAGAGACTGTTGGATGTGAATGCGGATTATAAAGGGAAAAATATCTGTGTGAACGGGCAGTTCCGTTCCTATAACCGCCATGAGGAGCGCAAAAACCGTCTGGTGCTGTCGGTTTTTGCCAGAGAGATAGAATTTGTAGAGGAAATTGAGGAGAGCTCCAAGACCAACCAGATCTATCTGGACGGCTATATCTGTAAGGAGCCCATTTACCGCAAGACGCCCTTAGGGAGGGAGATTGCCGATGTGCTGCTGGCAGTGAACCGTCCCTACGGCAAGTCGGATTATATCCCCTGCATCTGCTGGGGCAGGAATGCCCGCTATGCCAGCAATTTCCGGGTGGGGGAGCGCTGCGCCATCTGGGGCAGGATTCAGAGCCGGGAGTATATGAAGAAGCTGGATGAGGAACATGTGGAAAAGCGTGTGGCCTATGAAGTGTCTGTGAGCAAGATGGAGCTGATAGAGGGGGAAGCGGAACAGTCCCTGTAGGCGGGCTGAAGTCCTGTATCGAAGAGAAAGGGCATGGATATGGACAGAGGAGGCATCTACATATATACGGGGGAGAGCAGGGGAGGATTTACCGCCCCCTGGGGCCTGGCGGTGGAGGCCGCTGCAGAGGGCCGTCCGGTGGTGATGATCCGGTTTACGGAAAGTCAGGAATGGGAGGACAGCGGCTTTATCCGGCGAATGGAGCCTGAGATCAGGCTCTTTCATTTTGAAGCGGCATATGGTTTGAGCTATGCCAAGAAGGTGCTGACCGTATCGGAGTGTGAGCTGCTGATTCTGGACGGGATACTGGATCTGACACAGCAGGGAAGTATCACGGCGGAGGAACTGGAGGGACTGCTGGAGAACCGCCATGAGACGGATGTGCTCCTGACCGGCAGCAGCGTTTCCCGGGAGATCAGCTGTCTGGCAGATGCGGTCTACTGTCTGGAGAAAGCGAAACCGTAACTGTTATAAAAGCATTGACAAAGGCATAAGTCAATGCTATGATAGTAAAAACAAGATAGAGGTTGCGTATTTTAAGAGTACTTCTTCGGATGTGACAGGCACAGAGGAGGGAGAGGGAAAGGAACATACGCCGAAAGGGGCAGTGTGCTGCAAGCTGTATCCTTGGGCATGCAGTGAATAACTGCATGACTGTCATCTATATTGAATGGATGGGGCGCTATCGTTTATTATCAGGAACTCAGAAACGGAATTCATGATATATTCGTCGGCGCACATGCGTCGGCGATTTTTATTTCTGCAGACAACAGGCCAGGCAGGCGTGCTTATGCGGCTGTTTGGCGGCGGCTGCGAGGGGCAATCCCCCGCAGGCTTGGCTGTGGGGGATGGATTTGTGCGGACAGCATGACAGGTCGAGTGCCGCAGAGCGGCGGAATGGAGGAAAAGTATGGCAATTTTTACAGGAGCAGGAGTAGCGATCGTTACCCCGATGCATGAGGACGGAAGCATAAACTATGAGAAGTTTGCCGAGCTGGTGGAGTTCCAGATTAAGGGCGGCACGGATGCGATCATTGTCTGCGGTACCACCGGTGAAGCGTCCACCATGAGCCATGAGGAGCATCTGGATGTGGTTCGGTACTGTGTGGAGGTGGTAAAGGGCCGGATCCCGGTGATCGCCGGAACGGGCTCCAACTGTACCGAGACCGCCGTATATCTGTCTCAGGAGGCGGAAAAATACGGTGTGGACGGTCTGCTGCTGGTATCTCCCTATTACAATAAGGCCACCCAGAACGGCCTGTATACCCATTTCAAGACCGTGGCGGATTCCGTAAAGATCCCCATTCTGTTATACAATGTTCCCAGCCGTACCGGCTGCAATATTCTGCCCCAGACCGTGGTGCGTCTGTGCAGGGACTGTGAGAACATTGTGGGTGTAAAGGAAGCCAGCGGCAATATCAGCCAGATCGCCCAGCTGGCGGCTCTGGCAAAGGGCAGCGTGGATATCTATTCCGGTAACGACGACCAGATCGTACCGATCCTTTCCCTGGGCGGTAAGGGTGTGATTTCCGTGCTCTCCAACGTGGCGCCCACCCAGACCCATGAGATCTGTGCGAAGTTTTTTGCCGG
>JAGANP010000190.1 GCA_017624175.1 Lachnospiraceae bacterium
CCTTTACCTTTATCTGTGACCCGGAACAGAAGCTGTATAAAAGGCTGGAGGTGTTCCCCGCCGATCCGATGGATATGATGGGAAATCCCCGGATAAAGGAGCTTCTCATGTCCATGGCGGCCACGCCGGAGACTGCCGCAAAGCCCGAGGGGAATCAGCTGCAGCTCCCCGCCGCCTTTATCATTGACAGTGACGGTACCGTTCTCTATGCGGATTATGCGAAAACCATGGACGGGCTGCCCTCAGTGGAGGAGCTGAGCGCTTTGCTGGGCTGAGAACCCTTTTTGCGCAGCATTGAGGAAGAAACGGCTGCGAATGCCAGGAAAAGGAGGCAATAAAAATGTATCCCTATATAGATATGCATTGTGATACCCTGCTGCGGAGTCTCACGGAGGGAAGCGGCACTCTCTTTGACGGCGCCGGAATGCAAAGCATCCGGCAGATGCAGGAGGCCGGACAGCTATGTCAGTTTTTTGCAGTATTTTTTCCGCCCCGGGATGTGCCGCCTAGAAATCCCGGGTTTGTCCTGCCGCCGGATGAGACTTTCTTTCAGATACTGGTACAGAACCTGAAGACAGAAGTAAATGCCCATGGGGACATGATTCAGATGGCTTACCGGTACGAGGATATTATGGCCAATCAGAGGGCCGGAAAGATGTCGGCTGTCCTTACAGTGGAGGATGGCCGGATGGTAAACGGGGAGATGGAGAAGCTGGAATATCTGTATGAGGAGGGCGTGCGTGCCATCTCCCTGACGTGGAATGGGGCCAACTGCTTTGGCTTCCCCAACTCCCGGGAAAAGGAGATTATGGAGGCGGGTCTGACCTCTTTCGGAAAAGAAGCCCTGGAACGGATGAACGAGCTGGGGATTCTGATTGACGTATCCCATCTGTCGGACGGCGGCTTCTATGATGTGGCCCGGATCAGCAAAAAGCCCTTTGCGGCAACGCACTCCAACTGCCGGGCGCTGACGCCCCATCCCCGGAATCTGACGGATGAAATGATCCGGCTGCTGGCGGAAAAGGGTGGCGTATCCGGTCTGAACTTCGGGCCGGAATTTGTCAGCCCGGACGGGACGGACAGGAAGAGCACGATTGAAAATCTGGCAGCCCATGTGCTGCATTTTATTCAGGTGGGAGGAGAGGACTGCGTAGGACTCGGCACGGATTTTGACGGCATCGGCGGGCAGCTGGAGATCGGGCATCCTGCCCGGATGTATCTGCTGTTTGACATGCTGAAGAAAAAGGGACTGACGGAGAGACAGCTGGAAAAGCTGGCCAGCGGAAATGTGCTGCGGGTCTTTCGTGATGCGGTGAAATAGAGGCTCCTCAACATTAGTATTTGACACAGGCGGGAAAGCAGTTTATACTGTTCGTGTAAAAGTGAATCTTTGATCTTATGAGGAGGAAAACCAATGAAGAAATTATCGGTAAAAAGCGTTGTTGCCACAGGTATCGGTGCGGCCCTGTTTTTTGTACTGGGCAAGATTTCCATTCCCACGCCGGTACCCAATACCTATATCAGTCTGCAGTATGCGATCCAGGCAGTGTTTACCACGCTGTTCGGGCCGATTGCAGGACTGCTAATCGGCTTTATCGGCCATACCCTGATCGATGCCACCAGCTACGGTCCCTGGTGGAGTTGGATCATTGCCTCTGCCTTTGTGGGCCTGGTAATCGGTCTGATCACCTGGAAGATGGATATTAACGAGGGTCTGGACGGCAAGAAGCTCCTGCGGTTTAACATTGCCCAGGTGATCGCCCATCTGCTGGCATGGGGGCTGGTGGCGCCCGTGCTGGATATTCTGATCTATGCGGAGCCCGTGGAGAAGCTGTTTGCCCAGGGTCTGCTGGCTGCCGTTGCCAATATCCTGACAACGGGTGTGGTAGGTTCTCTGCTGCTGCTGGCTTATGCCAAGACCATTGTGAAGAAAGGTTCCCTGAAGAAAGAGGATTAATACCGGAATAAGGAGGGAGCTGCTGCTGATCAGGCAGCAGCTCTTATTGCGGTATGGGATAGTTTTCGGAATTGCCCATGCCGCATCAGGAAGCATCAGGAATAAAAGAGGAAAAGGACATGGCATCTCCGATCATTTCATTTCAGGATTACGGATTTCAATATACCGCCCAGGCGGAGCCCACACTGCATCATATCAACCTGGATATTTATCCGGGCGAAAAGGTGCTGATTGCCGGAGCCTCCGGCAGCGGCAAAAGTACGATTGCCAGCTGCATCAACGGGCTGATTCCCCATGCCTATCCGGGAACCCGCACCGGCAGGGTGCTGGTGGACGGCCGGGATGCGGCACGGAGCAGTATCTTTGCCCTGAGCCACACCGTGGGCACGGTGCTGCAGGACACGGACGGGCAGTTTATCGGCCTGACCGTGGCGGAGGATATTGCCTTTGCCCTGGAGAATGACTGTGTGGAGCAGGCGGAAATGAAAGAGACAGTGGCCAGGGTGGCGCAGCTGGTGGATGTGGGGGATCATCTGGATCATGCGCCCCATGAGCTGTCCGGCGGACAGAAGCAGAGAGTTTCCCTGGCGGGGGTTATGGTGGATGACGTGAAGGTGCTGCTGTTTGACGAGCCCCTGGCCAATCTGGACCCGGCGGCGGGACGCACCGCCATTGAGCTGATCGACCGGATCCAGCAGCAGACCGGCGCAGCGGTGCTGATCATTGAGCACCGCCTGGAGGATGTGCTGTGGCGGCATGTGGATCGTATCGTTCTGATGGAGGAGGGGCGTATCCTGGCGGATCTGCCCACGAAAGAGCTGCTGTGCAGTGATCTGCTGACCGACCATGGAATCCGTGAACCCCTGTATCTGACGGCCCTGCGCTATGCGGGTATTCCCGTGACCCCGGAGCTGGAGCCCCAGCATGTGGAGTCTCTGCGGCTCAGCGAGCCCCAAAAGCGCCAGCTGCGGGAGTGGATGCAGGCCGCAGAAAGCCGTCTGACGGAAAGGAAGACAGGGGAGCCGCTGCTGCAGGCAGAGGGGCTGACCTTTGGCTATACGCCGGAGCGGAACAATCTGGAAGATATTTCCTTTACGATTCATAAGGGAGAGATGGTCAGCATTGTGGGAAGAAACGGCGCCGGAAAAAGTACCCTTGCCAAACTGATCTGCGGCTTTGAACAGCCCTCGGCAGGGCGGATCCTGCTGGGGGGCCGGGATCTGTCCGGGGATACCATCAAGGAGCGGGCGGCGCATATCGGCTATGTGATGCAGAACCCCAATCAGATGATCTCCAAACCCATGATCTGGGATGAGGTGGAGCTGGCGCTGCTGGCAACGGATATGACGCCCGAGCAGCGCCGGGAACGGGTGGAGGAGACCCTGCGGATCTGCGGTCTCTATCCTTTTCGGAAATGGCCCGTATCCGCTCTCTCCTTTGGGCAGAAAAAGCGGGTGACCATTGCCAGTATCCTGGTGCGGCGGCCGCAGCTCCTGATCCTGGACGAACCCACGGCGGGACAGGATTATCATCATTATACGGAGATCATGGAGTTTTTGCGGGAACTGAACCGGCAGGGGTATACGATCCTGATGATTACCCACGATATGCATCTGATGCTGGAATATACGGACAGAGCCATTGTGTTCTGTGAGGGGAAGCTGCTGGCGGATACCACGTCGGCCTATGTGCTGACGCAGCCGGAGCTGGTGAAGCGGGCCAGTCTGAAAGAGACCAGCCTGTATACCTTAAGCCTGGCCTGCGGGATACAGGATCCCCAGAGATTTGCAGAGGTGTTTATCGCCTGGGAGAGGGAGGAGATGCGGTAGATGGCAAAGGTAGCAGTCTTAAGTTATCTGAAACGGAAAAGTCCGGTGCATGCGCTGACAGGAACCACGAAACTGCTCTTTTTCCTGATGTGGAGCGTGGCCGCCATGGTCACCTATGATACCCGGGTGCTGGCGGTGATGCTGGTGGGCAGCGGGATAATCTTCCGGCTCAGCAGGGTGCGCCTTAAGGATGTGAAGGTGGTATTGGGGCTGGCAGCGGTGTTCTTGCTGCTGAACAATCTGTTTGTGTATCTGTTTTCGCCGGAATACGGCGTAGGGCTGTACGAGAGCAGAACGGTGCTGTTTACCATAGCCGGACCCTATACCATTACGCTGCAGCAGCTTTTCTATCATCTGAACATGTCGCTGAAAGTGATCTGTGTGGTGCCGGTGGCGCTGCTCTTTATTGCCTGCACCGATCCCAGCGAGTTTGCCGCCAGCCTGGCGGGCATCGGCGTCAGCTACCGGATCGGGTATTCCGTCAGTCTGGCGCTGCGGTATATCCCGGATGTGCAGAGGGAGTATCACCAGATCAGCCAGGCCCAGCAGGCCAGAGGAATCGATCTCTCCGGCAAGGATAAATTTTTCACCCGGCTGAAAAACTCCGTGGCGATCCTGCTGCCCCTGATTCTGTCCAGCTTAAGCCGGATCGAGACCGTCAGCAACGCCATGGAGCTGCGGGGCTTCGGCAAGAAGAAAAAGCGCACCTGGTATGTAAAGCGCC
>JAGANP010000191.1 GCA_017624175.1 Lachnospiraceae bacterium
CAGGCCCGGGGCCGGAACGGAACGCCCCGACCGTGGGCAGTCTGTACCGGGGAGCGGCTCCCGCAGCTTCCCTGCTGGTGGTGAAGCTGGGACTGCCCCGGGAGGAGGGCTTTCCCCGCACCACGGAGATCATGCGGGGAGTGACCTATGCGCTGCAGAAAGCGGCCCGGCTGGGGATGCCCCTGGTCATTAACCTGAGCTTCGGCAATACCTACGGCGCCCATGACGGCGGCTCCCTGCTGGAGCGGTTCCTGGACAATGCGGCGGAGATCGGGCGGACCGTGATCTGCGTGGGCAGCGGCAACGAGGGGAATTCTGCGGGACATGCGGCGGGAAATCTGCTGACAGGGGAGAGCGGACCGGGAGCCGGAGCTATCGGCGCCGGGGGCACGGGAAATGCCCGGACGGCGGAGATCCAGCTGGCGGTGGCAGAGTATGAGCGTTCTCTGAGTATTCAGCTGTGGAAAAATTACAGCGATGTCTACCGGATCCTTCTGCGTTCTCCCGGCGGGGAGGAGGCGCCGCTGCCCCAGTCCCTGCAGGGGGGCAAGTATACGCTGCAGCTGGAGGGTACCCAGGTGCTGGTATATCTGGGGGAGCCCCTGCCCTATGGAGTGGCCCAGGAGATCTATCTGGATCTGATCCCCGGGGAGAGCGGCGGGCAGCCTTCCCCGGGAGGAGTGCAGCCGGGCGGGGCGGCCAGGCGGTATCTGACCAGCGGGATCTGGACCATCCGCATTGAGCCGGTACAGGCGGTCACCGGGCAGTACTACCTGTATCTGCCCAGCTATGCGGCCCGCAGCAGCCGCAGCGGGTTCCTGCGGCCCACGCCCCAGGTGACCCTGACCATCCCTTCCACGGCGGCCAAGGTGATCACTGTGGGAGCCTATGACAGCACCTACGACAGCTATGCGGATTTCTCCGGCAGGGGCTATGCGGACGCCGGACGTACCGTGGGGGTGGTTACCGCCGGTCTGGTAAAGCCGGATCTGGCAGCGCCGGGAGTGGGCATCCTGGCGCCGGATCTTTACGGGGGCTACAGTCCCTTTACCGGCACCTCCTTTGCCACCCCCATCGTGTCCGGCAGCGCCGCCCTGCTGATGGAGTGGGGGATCGTCCGGGGCAATGATCCTTTTCTGTACGGGGAAAAGGTCAAAGCCTATCTGCGGGCCGGAGCCCGTCCCCTGCGGGGCGAACAGGAGGTGCCCAATGATCGGGTGGGATTCGGCGCATTATGTGTGGGGGACAGTCTGCCGGTGTAAAACGATTGGGAGAGTAAGGCTTCCTATTTTATGGGATATCTGCATGTATGAAAAAATGCCGGAAAAAATGTTTTCGTTATGGACAAAATGCACGAAAAAAAACACAAAAATTCCATCAGATATAACAAGTGCCGAAATTTGTTAAAATTGCGTAAAATCGGAAAATTCTTAATTGACAGGAGGAAAAACAAGTGATATAAAAATTATATTCTGAATGATATGTAATACAATAAAGGGAGTTGATTGGTGTGTTTAAAAAGTTTGCTGGAAAAAGCATGAAGCAGAAACTGAATTTTGGTTATTCGGTAGTGATCGGACTGATGGTTATTTCCGGAATCCTCAATATCATCGGGATAGCTTTCCTGTTCGGAAATATGAACAGCTACATCAACGGTGCGCAGAGAGCCGACACCGCAGTGAAGATCTGCAGGATCGATATCAACATTGCGGCAAGAAGCGTCCGGGAGATGGCACTGAATGAGGATGAAAGCGCATATGCCGGTTATCAGACGGAGGTAGAGGAGCGCATGAACGAGGTGGGCACCGAGTTAGACGTATTAAAAGAGACCGGTCTGATAGAGGATGAACTCTATAATCGCTATGTGCAGAAAATTACGGATTGGGGAACGGTTGCCTATGAGATTATCGGCAAAATAGAAGCCGGAGACCGGAAAGAAGCCACAAGGATGCTGCTGGAGGTATGTACTCCTACCCTGGAGGAGCTGGTGGATCTGTCTAAGGAATTAGATGCGACCACAGAAGAATTGAAGACCCAGGCGATCCAGTCAAACTGGGTGGTATTCCTGGCCTGCATTATTGTGATTCTGATATTTGTGATTGTGGCAGCCGTTTCTGCAGTGATTATCGGAAAGAAGATTATTCTCTCCATTACAACGCCTTTAGCAGAGATTGAGACCGTTGCCCAGGAGCTTTCCGCAGGCAATCTGCACAGCAATCTGGAGTATCATTCCAGTGATGAGATCGGAGCCCTGGCGCACAGCCTGAGAAAGTCCATTCGGATCCTGGGTTCCTATGTGGATGATATTTCCAGAGCAATGAATGAGTTTTCAAACGGTAATTTTGATGTACAGCCGGATGTGGAATGGAAAGGTGATTTTACCGGAATTCTGGAGGCTTTCATGAAATTCGAGAGAAGCATGGCCGATACGGTAAAAGGAATTCAGCGGGTAGCGGATCAGGTAAAGAGCGGTGCCGAGCAGGTTTCCGAAAGTGCTACGGATCTGGCTCAGGGAGCTACGGACCAGGCCGCAATCACCGAGGAGCTGGCTGCAACCATAGAAAACATCTCCGCACAGGTATCCCAGAATGCCGAGAGTGCAAAAGAGATCAGCAAGAGCGTGGAGAATGTGGGTGTGGAGATCCTGCATGGCAATGAAAAGATGCAGGAGATGGTACAGTCCATGGGTGAAATCGAGAAGGCATCCCAGGAAATCGGCAAAATCATTGCCACGATTAATGATATCGCAGCCCAGACCAATCTGCTGGCGCTGAATGCTTCCATTGAGGCAGCCAGAGCGGGCGAGGCGGGCAAGGGCTTTGCAGTGGTGGCGGATCAGGTTTCCTTGCTGGCTGCACAGAGCTCTGCTGCCGCTAAGGAATCCGCCGTATTGATTGACTCCTCTGTCAAAGCAGTGGAAAACGGTATGGTGATTGCCGGAGATACCGCAAAGCAGCTTGAGCATGTGGTAGCAGGCTCCAAGGAAATTACCGAGGAGGTCAACCAGGTGGCAGAAGCTCTGGGCGCTCAGGAAGATGCGTTCCAGCAGATCAACGAAGGTGTGGATCATATCAATGAAGTGGTGCAGACCAATGCCGCTACCTCCGAGGAATGTGCTGCTGCCAGCCAGGAGATGAGCAGCCAGGCCGGATCCCTGGAGGCGCTGATCCGCAAATTTAAGGTAGCAAAGTTCAAGGATTGACAATAGGGTAAAGAAGAATTACATATCGGGAAATCCGCAAAAACAGGATTCTGTAAAGACGAAAATTTGTCATTACAGAATCCTGTTGCTGTTTCTGAACAATTCCGCAAAATTAACACTAGGAAAAAAATTGCAAGTATGGTATGATTTTATCATATGAGTCAGCATCGTGATATACAGGGAGGAAATGCGGAGCTATGGTGCAGGAGGAATTTGATCAGGATCAGCAGAGAGAGATAGATGCCGGGATTGCCATGGGACTGGATATATCCTGGTATGCAAAACCGGAATTTATGGCGATTCAGATGCAGCAGATCCGTCTGGGACTGGCAGATCAGCTGGATGTCAGTATCTATGCCAGAGCAGATTTTGACTGCCTGCAGATGGAGCAGATCCGAAAGGGACTGGAGGCGGGAATTGACTGCAGCCGTTATGCGTTTCCCTCCATTTCTTTTGATAAGATGTATCAGATCCGGAA
>JAGANP010000192.1 GCA_017624175.1 Lachnospiraceae bacterium
CCGGATGCCAACCTGATGAATCTGGCGGATCATGCCGACGGAGCTTCCGTGCTGCCGTTTTTGGGAGGTACTTTTGTAAAGATTACTTTCCGCATGCAGATCGTATATCTGTTAGACAGTACGATTATGCAGCTGTATACCATTGAATTTGCCAAGAAGCTGGTAAGTACCTTTATCGGTGTGCAGATGGGCAATGTTTCGGAAATACCGGCACAGGAGCCTGCACCGGCACCCCAGCCGCAGATGGGCATGGATGCCCAGATGATGGGAGCACAGCCCCAGGCGAGCGTGGATTCCCAGATGATGGGAGCGCAGCCGCAGATGGGTATGAATCCCCAGATGATGGGAGCACAGCCTCAGATGGGCATGGATGCCCAGACGATGGGAGCACAGTCCCAGATGGGCATGAACCCCCAGATGATGGGAGCACAGTCCCAGATGGGCATGAACCCCCAGATGATGGGAGCGCAGCCCCAGATGGGCATGAACCCCCAGATGATGGGAGCGCAGCCGCAGATGGGTATGAATCCCCAGATGATGGGGATAAACCCTTATGGATACCCCGCATACGGCCAAATGGGAATGCAGCCCCAGATGGGCATGCAGAATGTGAATGTCCAGCCGGCACAGTTTCAGAATTTTTCCTCGGATGTGGGTGCAATGGTCAGTCAGGAGAATATCGGACTGATCATGGATGTGCCGTTGGAGGTTACGGTAGAGCTCGGCAGAACAACCAAATCGATTGCAGATATTCTGGACTTTGCACCGGGTACGATCATTGAACTGAACAGGATCGCCGGTGAACCCATAGATGTGCTGGTAAACGGCAAATTTGTTGCAAAGGGCGAAGTCGTTGTGATTGAAGAAAGTTTTGGTATCAGAGTTACTGAGATCATCAAATAACCAGAGAAATAACGGAAAATGGAGGAAAATATGGCTAAGAATATTTTGATTTGTGATGATGCGGCTTTTATGAGGATGATGATTAAGGATATCCTGGGAAAGAACGGCTACAATGTGGTAGGCGAAGCCGAGAACGGTGCGAAAGCAGTGGAGAAGTATACCGAGCTGAAGCCCGATCTGGTGCTGATGGATATCACGATGCCGGAGATGGACGGAATCGCAGCTCTGAAGAAGATCAAGGCTGTGGATCCCGGCGCTACTGTGATCATGTGTTCCGCAATGGGACAGCAGGCCATGGTAATTGAGTCCATTCAGGCCGGAGCCAAGGACTTTATTGTAAAGCCTTTCCAGCCGGATCGTGTCATTGAGGCGGTAAAGAAGGTAGTGGGCTGATGCTGCTGACAGGCATGGACGGTTATGCAGAGCTCATTACGGTGCTGGTGATTTTTGTCGTGGTACTGGCCGTTACGGCGCTGGTGACCAAATATATTGCCCGCTATCAGAAGACTCAGGGAGCCGGAAGCAATATTGAAGTGCTGGAGACCAGGCAGCTTACGGCAGGAAAATATATCCAGCTGGTGCGGATTGGCGATACTTATGCGGCCATTGCGGTCTGTAAGGATACCGTGACAATGCTGTGCCAGATTCCGAAGGATCAGATATGCACAAAGGATGCAACCGGAGGGCAGGGGCCGAATTTCAAGGAATTGCTGGGCAATTTGTGCCGCAGGGATGCGGCCTCACAGGAGCCGGAGGGAGAACAGACGAATGGCTGTGATCAGTAACCAAAAAGTAAAAACAATAATTCTGCGCTTAATATGCCTGCTGATTACGGTAGGCATATTGTGTATTTTTGCACCCGTCAGCGTCCATGCCATGGAGGATCAGTCCACCGGTTCCACGGATGAGACCACGATCCGGTACGGGGCGGGAGAAGTCCAGACCCCGGAAGAACTGGAAGAGCTGAATGTACAGAACACCTTTACCATCACCTATGGCAATGGGAACGGAGAGATCAACGGTGCGCTCAGGATCCTGATCACACTGACGCTGATTGCTCTGGCACCGACGCTGCTGATTATGCTCACGTCCTATACCAGGACCATTATTGTGCTGCATTTTACCAGGTCGGCCCTGAGCACCCAGACCGCTCCGCCCAACCAGGTGCTGATCGGCATTGCCCTGATCCTGACGATCTTTATTATGCAGCCTACGCTGGAGAGGGTCTACAATGAAGCCATCGTTCCTTTTGATGAGGGGACGATTACCCAGGAAGAGGCCTTTGAAGCGGGAATCCAGCCGTTCCGGGAATTCATGTACGGGGAGACGCTGGTACAGGATGTGGATCTGTTTATGCAGATCGCCGGACAGGAATGGGACGGGGAGACCTTAAGCGATATTCCTACTTCTGTGCTGATTCCCAGCTTTATTATCGGGGAGCTGCGGCAGGCGTTTTTCATGGGCTTTATTATCTATATCCCTTTTATCGTCATTGATATGGTGGTGGCCTCCACCCTGATGAGTATGGGTATGATGATGCTGCCCCCTACAACGATTTCCATGCCCTTCAAGATCCTGCTGTTTGTGCTGGCGGATGGCTGGAGCCTGGTGATCATGAATCTGGTTCGGACGTTTTATTAGGGAAAAGGAGAGTAGATATGATGACCGTGGAAGAAGTGGCGGATATCGCCGGTCAGACTTTGTGGCTGATTATCAAGGTGTCGATGCCGATGCTGCTGGTGTCTCTGATTATCGGTCTGCTGGTCAGCATTTTTCAGACGGTGACTTCCATACAGGAGCAGACGCTGACCTTTGTTCCCAAGATCATCGGTGTGTTCGTGACCCTGATCCTGCTGGGCCCCTGGATCATGAATACCCTTGTGGAGTTTATGACGCAGCTGTGGTCCAATTTCAGCTTGTATGTTAGCGGCTAGGCCGGAAGACAGAATGATTAGTTTATCTTTTTCAATGTATGATTTGGAATACTTTCTGCTGATATTGACCCGGGTCAGCTGCTTTGTATTTGCAGCTCCCTTTTTCAGCCTGAATAATACGCCGAGGCATGTGCGGGTAGCCCTGTCGGTATTTACTGCCCTGCTGCTCTACCAGACGCTGACACCGGCGCCGGCCGTAGAGTACAACACGGTGATGGGCTATGCTGCTGTGGTGATCAAGGAGGCGGTTACCGGTCTGATTATCGGCCTGGGAGCCAATCTATGCAGCGCTATTGTGAACTTTGCGGGACATGTAATGGATATGGAGACCGGCCTGTCCATGGTGACGCTGTTTGATCCGAACACCAGGGAGAACATCAGTATTACCGGTGCATATTATCAGTATGTGGTGATGCTGATGCTGATTGCCAGCGGCATGTACCGCTATCTGATGGGGGCATTGGCGGATACCTTTATCCTGATTCCGGTAAACGGGGCCGTTTTCCGGATGGATTCCCTGATGGCCTCTGCCGTAAAATTCATGAGCAATTATATCATTATCGGTTTTCGGATCTGTCTGCCCGTATTCTGCGTGATCCTGATGCTGAATGCCATCCTGGGGGTGCTGGCAAAGGTATCCCCGCAGATGAATATGTTTGCGGTGGGTATTCAGTTAAAGATCCTGGTGGGGCTGGCGGTGCTCTTTCTCTCAGCCAGTATGCTGCCCAGTGCGGCAAACTTCATTTTTCAGCAGATGAAAGAGACCATCACGGCATTAGTGGGAGGCATGATGTGATACTGCAGTATAATCTTCAGTTTTTCGCCAAGGACGGGCCCGGGGGAGAGAAAACAGAACCTGCTACCGAGAAAAAGCTGCAGGACGCCAGAAAGGAAGGCCAGGTGGCCAAAAGCCGGGAGATTGCCAACGGCCTGGGCCTGCTAAGCCTGTTCTTGGTATTAAAATTCTATGTGGGAACCATGGGCACAAAGTTTCTGGAAATGTTCCACGCCAGCTATAACAGCATTCCGGAGGCGCTGACTTTCTGGGAGGGAAATATGCCCCAGAGTGAGATGCGGCTGCTGTTTAATCAGCTGATGGCGGAGATTCTGCTGATTATCGCCCCGATTCTGCTGATCGGCTGCGTGGTGGCGTTCCTGTCCGATGTGGTGCAGGTAAAATGGAAAGTGACGGGCAAGCCCCTGATACCGAAATTCAGCAAACTGAATCCCATTAAGGGGTTTAAAAAGATTTTTTCCGTGAATTCGCTGGTGGAGCTGGTCAAGTCCATTGCGAAGATCGGCCTGATCGTCTATATTGCCTATTCGTATTTGAAGGATAAAGTGGTGCTGATCTACTCCCTGTATGATATGCCGCTGCTGCAGGCCATCGGCCTGGCAGGGGAGATGGTGACGGATCTGGGAATTCGGATTGCAGCGATCTATATGGTGATCGCCCTGGCAGATTTTATTTATCAGAAATTTAAATTCAGCCAGGATATGCGGATGACCAAGCAGGAGATCAAGGACGAGTTCAAGCAGGCGGAGGGAGATCCCCAGGTCAAGGGAAGAATCCGCCAGAAGATGCGGGAAGCCTCCCAGCGCCGCATGATGCAGGATCTGCCCCGGGCAGATGTGGTGATTACCAACCCCACCCACTATGCGGTGGCGATCCAGTACGATCCGGATGTGGCGGACGCCCCGGTGGTGCTGGCGAAAGGGGCGGACCACCTGGCGGCCCGCATCAAGGAAG
>JAGANP010000022.1 GCA_017624175.1 Lachnospiraceae bacterium
AGCCCCTTTTATGCGGAGGATGCCATGGCCATGCAGCGCAGTCACAAGCGGATCGTGAATACCTTTCCCATCAGCCGGGTATACCAGGCGCATATTCCCACCTATGCGGCAGGCTACTGGCTGTTCGGCTTCGCCAGCAAGAAATATCATCCTATAGAGGACTTAAACCCGGACAGATGGAACAGTAAGCATCTCAGAACACGCTATTACACGACCCGTCTGCATGTGGGAGCTTTTTATCTGCCGGCTTTCTTAGAGGAAATGCTGGAGGAAGTAGAGCGGTAGGAACAAGGTACAGGATCGGCAAAAAGGAGTGACGGAGAATATGTTGGAAAGAAATGTTGAAACTTTCATCGGCTGTGATGGGGATTATCCGGAATCGGAAATCGTGCTGTTTGGCGCCCCCTTTGATTCCACCACAAGCTATCGTCCGGGAGCCCGTTTCGGCTCATCGGCCATCCGCCATGAAAGCTATGGCCTGGAGACCTACAGTCCTTATCAGGATGAGGATCTTACGGATTATCAGGTGTTTGACAGCGGGGATCTGGAGCTGTGCTTTGGTTCGTCTGAGGCGGCTTTGCAGGATATTGAGGACAGGGCGTCACAGATCATAGAGGATGGCAAGCTGCCCTTTATGATGGGCGGGGAGCACCTGGTGACCCTGGGGGCGGTGCGGGCGGCTCTGAAACAGTGGCCGCAGCTTCACATCATCCATTTTGATGCCCATGCGGATCTCAGGGAGGATTACCTGGGGGCCCGCTTAAGCCATGCATGCGTGCTGAGGCGCTGCCAGGAACTGATGGGGGACGGACGCATCCATCAATTCTGCATCCGCAGCGGTGAGCGGAGTGAATTTGCCTTTGCGGCAGAACACACGGACCTTCACCGGTTTGATTTTAAAGGACTTAGGGAAGTGACAGAAAACCTGCGCACACAAAGAGTGCCGGTGTATCTGACCATTGACTTGGACTGCCTGGACCCGTCGGCCTTTCCCGGCACAGGCACCCCGGAGGCGGGAGGTGTAAGTTTCCCGGAACTGCTGGCGGCGGTCTGCACCGTGGCAGAGACAGAGGTGGTGGGAGTGGATGTGAATGAACTGGCTCCCATGCTGGATGCTTCGGGAGCATCCACCGCTGTGGCCTGCAAGGTGGTGAGAGAAGTATTATTGGCACTTTTAAAGAAAAACAAGGGAAACGGTGATGTTTCGGAACGGAGGAGAAAATGAGCAGAGTATTGATTATCGGTTGCGGCGGGGTGGCATCTGTTGCCATTCAAAAATGTTGTCAGGTCAGTGAAGTATTTACGGAAATCTGCATTGCCAGCCGCACCAAGGAAAAATGTGATGCGCTGGCGGCCAAGCTGGCGCCCGGGACCGCCACGGTCATCACCACCGCCAAGGTGGATGCGGACAAGGTGGAGGAGGTCATTTCCCTGATCCGTTCCTATCAGCCGGATCTGGTCATGAATATCGCCCTGCCCTATCAGGATCTGACCATTATGGATGCCTGCCTTGCATGCGGAGTCAATTATATGGACACGGCCAATTACGAGCCGGAGGATACGGAGGACCCCAAGTGGCGCGCCGTTTATGAGAAGCGCTGCAGGGAGGCGGGTTTCTCCGCATATTTTGACTATTCCTGGCAATGGGCATATCAGGAGAAGTTTAAAGCGGCAGGGCTTACGGCGCTTTTGGGCTCCGGTTTTGACCCCGGAGTGACCCAGGCTTATTGCGCTTATGCCAAAAAGCATGAATTTGATGAGATCGACACTATAGACATCCTGGACTGCAACGGCGGTGATCACGGTTACGCTTTTGCCACCAATTTCAATCCGGAGATCAATCTCAGAGAGGTATCCGCACCCGGCAGCTACTGGGAGGACGGCCGCTGGGTAGAGATCCCTGCCATGAGCATCAAGCGGGAATATGATTTTGACCGGGTGGGCACAAAAGATATGTATCTTCTGCATCATGAGGAGATCGAATCCCTGGCAAAGAATCTGCCCGAGGTAAAGCGCATCCGCTTCTTTATGACCTTTGGACAGAGTTACCTGGACCATATGCGCTGCCTGGAAGATGTGGGCATGTTGTCCACCACGCCTGAGATGTACGAAGGAAGGGAGATCGTGCCCATCCAGTTTTTGAAGGCGTTGCTGCCGGACCCTGCGAGCCTGGGTCCCCGTACCAAGGGAAAGACCAATATCGGCTGCATTTTTACCGGCAGGAAGGACGGCAGGGAAAAAACCTGGTATATCTATAATGTGTGCGACCACGAGGAGTGCTACAAAGAGGTGGGATCCCAGGCGATCAGTTACACTACGGGAGTGCCTGCCATGTGTGGGGCACTGATGCTCCTTACGGGCAAATGGAATAAGCCCGGTGTGTACACTGTGGAGGAGTTCGATCCCGATCCCTTCCTGGAGGCCCTGGACCGATACGGACTGCCAAGGAGTGTGGAG
>JAGANP010000193.1 GCA_017624175.1 Lachnospiraceae bacterium
AAAAAGAGAGTCGCTGCGGAGTTGCAGCTCCACAGCGACCAAGGCTTTCAATATACATCGCAAGCATATTTTACGCTAACTCAATCTTACGGGATAACGCCATCAATGTCAAGTAAGGGCAATCCTTATGACAACGCAATGGCAGAAAATTTCTTCTCTATTCTGAAAACAGAGTGTATTTACAGGCACAAGCCAAAGACATTCAAGGAAGAGAATGATTTGTTTGACAGATATATTCACTTCTATAACCACGAGCGTATCCAGAATAAAACTGGAGTGGCGCCGCTAACGCTACGCCACTCCGCTTGAAACTAAATATTCCTACTCAGGACCGCGTTTTTGTGCTATCCGCACAAACTGGTGCAGTCTACTTTCGTGTCTACCATTATTCTATCACTTCATCTTGGGAGAACAGCGGTTTTTTAGGGTTTTATTGCATGAGTTTGCAGACCAGCTGGGTATACGCGGCAGGATCCTCCAAGGGAAGATCTGCCAGCAGCTTTGCCTGGCAGCAAAGCAAGACAGCATAGTCCCGGGCCTTCTGGGGATCTGCGGTCATATGGGTCAGGACCGCCTGCACCGCAGGATGCTCCGGATTCAATTCCAGAATCCGCTGGGTGGGCATGGGCATCTCCGGATTCATCCGCTTGAAATACTTTTCCATCTCAAAGGACATACCCGTAGCGCTGACCAAAGCGGCAGGGGCGGCTCCCAGCTCTGCGGACAGCCGAACCTCCTTGATCTCCTCCCCAAGGGTCTCCTTCACGAAGTCCAGGAACCCCTTAAGCTGCTGGGTCTTTTCCTCAATGGCCTTCTTTTCCTCTTCGGTCTGCAGCCCCAGTTCCTCCGTGGCAACATTGCAGAAAGCCTTCTCGGCATAGGTCATGAGAGTCTGGGGAACGAACTCGTCCACCTCGTCGGTAAACAGCAGCACATCGTAGCCCTTATCCTGCAGCGCCTTGACCTGAGGGAGCTTAGAGGAGCGCTCCCGGTTCTCACCGGGGACATAGTAGATCTTCTCCTGTCCCTCTTTCATGGCATCCACATATTCCTTAAGGCTGATGAGCTTACTCTTTGTTTGGCTCCAGAACAGCAGAAGGTCCTGGGTGGCATCCTTATGGGCGCCGTATTCCGCCACGGTGCCGTACTTCAGCTGACGGGAGAACGCATTATAGAACTGCTCATAACTCTCCCGTTCATTTTCCATCATGTTGGAAAGCTCGGACTTGATCTTCTTTTCGATATTGCGGGCAATGAGGGTCAGCTGCCGGTTGTGCTGCAGCATCTCACGGCTGATGTTCAAAGACAGATCCTGACTATCCACAATGCCCCGGACAAAACGGAAATGCTCCGGCAGCAGCTCAGCACAATTTTCCATGATCATCACACCGGAGGAGTAGAGCTGCAGACCGGACTGATAATCCTTGGTATAGAAATCATAGGGTGCCTTGCCGGGAATATACAGCAGCGACTTGTAGGACACGATACCCTCCGCACCGGCATGGATGGTACGCAGAGGCTTTTGGAAATCGAAGAACTTCTCCCGGTAGAAGCTGTCATACTCCTCCTGGGTCACATCCTTCTTGCTTCGCTGCCAGATGGGCACCATGGAGTTGAGGGTTTCTTCCTCGGTGTAGCTTTCGTATTCCGGCTTATCCTCGGGAGAATCCTCCTTCTTCCGGGACTTGGTCACCTCCATACGGATGGGGTAGCGGATATAGTCGGAATACTTCTTGACCAATGTGCGGATCTCATACTCTTCCAGGAAACGGGAGAACTGCTCCTCCTCGGTATCCTCCTTCAGGGTCATAATGATGTCCGTACCCGGCTGGGCACGCTGGGCTTCCTGGATATAGTAGCCGTCGGCACCATCGGACACCCACTTCCACGCGGTGTCCTCCCCGTACTTCCGGGAGATCACCGTCACGGTCTTTGCCACCATAAAAGCGGCGTAAAAGCCAACGCCGAACTGACCGATAATATCGATATCCTCGGTCTTTTCCATGTTCTGCTTAAAGCCAAGAGAGCCGGAACGGGCAATGGTGCCCAAATTTTCCTCCATCTCCTCCTTGTTCATGCCGATACCGGTATCGGACACAGTGAGGACGCCCTCCGCCGGGTCACGGGTAATGGTGATGGCCAGCTTGCTCCGGTCCACATCTGCCTTACCGCTGGTCAGAGCGGTGTAAGCCAGCTTGTCCATGGCATCGCTGGCGTTGGAGATGATCTCCCGGAGGAAGATCTCCTGATGGGTATAGATAGAGTTGATCATCAGATCCAACAGCCGGCGGGATTCCGCCTTAAATTGCTTTTTGCGCATAAATCTCGTCTCCTTTTTTAGCACTCGAATAATCTGAGTGCTAATATTATAACGCAGAAATAAAAAAATGCAACCCTTTCCAAAAAAGTTCTTTGATTATTTACATTTTTGTGATATCATTAAGCTGTATTGCTATGCACATAGATTCCATTTCTTTCCTCCTGACGAGAAAGGAATTGGAATTTGTCAAACAGGATTATTGAGAAAGCAAAGGAGTTTCGTATGATCACAGTCAGTAATTTGGGTATGCAGTTCGGCGGACAGTGGCTGTTCCAGCATGTGGATCTGCAGTTCCTCCCCGGCAACTGCTACGGCATCATCGGTGCCAACGGTGCCGGCAAGTCCACCTTCCTGCGCCTGCTCACCGGCGAACTGGAATCCACCACCGGCGACATCCATGTGGATCCCGAGAAGCGCGTTTCCGTTCTGAAGCAGAACCAGAACGCCTACGATGCCTACAGTGTCATGGACACTGTCATCATGGGCAACCAGCATCTTTACGATGTGATGAAGGAAAAGGACGCCATCTACGAAAAGCCCGATTTTGACGACGAGGACGGTCTGCGGGCCGCTGACTTGGAAGCCGAATTTGCGGAATTGGGCGGCTGGGAAGCAGAATCCGACGCATCCCGCCTGCTGCAGGGTTTGGGCATTGGCACCGAACTGCATTATGACATGATGGGTACCACCGACCCCCGTCTGAAGGTGAAGGTTCTGCTGGCTCAGGC
>JAGANP010000194.1 GCA_017624175.1 Lachnospiraceae bacterium
GTACAGGAAAGCAGTAGACTTAAGAAAACCAAGTCTGGACAGATCTATAGCAGGAACTCTCTGCGACTCTCCAACTGACAGTAAGTTTACTCTATCTCTTTTCAATTTTCAGTTGTAAATATGCGCAGGATTTAGTAAAATAAATTCTTGAGGTATAAGTGTATGAGTATCATTAAAACAAAGAATCTGACATTTGAATATATCCGGCGGGATGAAGAGGGGAATGTGGAGGGCATCACCACGGCGGTGGACGCTGTATCCCTGCGCATCCGGCAGGGGGACTTTATTGCGATCCTGGGGCACAACGGCTCCGGCAAGTCCACTCTGGCCAAACACATGAATGCGATTCTGCAGCCCACCGAGGGTACGATCTGGGTGGATGGTATGGACACCCGCCAGGAGGAGTATGTCTGGGAAATCCGCCAGCGGGCGGGTATGGTGTTCCAGAATCCGGACAATCAGATCATCGGCCAGGTGGTGGAGGAGGACGTGGGCTTCGGCCCGGAAAACATGGGCGTGCCTACGCAGGAGATCTGGCAGCGGGTGGAGGAGAGTCTGCGGGCGGTGGGCATGTATCAGTACCGCAAGCATTCCCCCAACAAGCTTTCCGGCGGCCAGAAGCAGCGGGTATCTATTGCCGGAGTACTGGCCATGCATCCCAAATGCATTGTGCTGGATGAGCCTACTGCTATGCTGGATCCCAGCGGCCGCAAGGAAGTGATTCGGGCAGTCAGAGGGCTGAATCAGGTGGAGGGCGTTACCGTGATCCTGATTACCCACTATATGGAAGAGATCGTCCATGCGGATCAGGTCTTTGTCATGGATCAGGGAAAGATTGCCATGGAGGGGACGCCCCGGGAAATCTTCTCCCAGGTGGAGCGGCTGAAAGAGTTGCGGCTGGACGTGCCCCAGGTGACACTGCTTGCCTATGAGCTCCAGCAGAGAGGCTTAAAGCTGCCGGATGGGATCCTGACTACCCAGGAACTGGTGGAGGCGCTGGAGCACTATTTCTGATGAAGCGAGAGAACATGAATAAGAATGGAAGAGAGAGACTATGTCACTGATTGTTGACCACGTAAGCTATATCTACGACCCGGACGCCCCCCTTTCCCACAAGGCCCTGGATGACGTCTGCCTGCAGATCCCGGAGGGACAGTTTATCGGGATCATCGGCCACACCGGCTCCGGCAAGTCCACGCTGGTGCAGCATCTGAACGGCCTGATTAAGGCTACCAGCGGGCACATCTATTATAACGGGGAAGATATCGACGATAAGGATTTTGACAAAAAAAAGCTGCGCAGCAAGGTGGGGCTGGTGTTCCAGTACCCGGAGCATCAGCTGTTTGAGATTGATGTGTTTTCGGACGTCTGTTTCGGCCCGAAGAACCTGGGGCTGGAGAAAAAAGAGGTGGAGCTGCGGGCCTATGACGCCCTGCGTAAGGTGGGGCTGCCGGACGAGCTGTTTTACCAGTCTCCTTTTGAGCTTTCCGGCGGGCAGAAACGCCGGGTGGCCATTGCCGGGGTGCTGGCCATGAAGCCGGAAATTCTGATCCTGGACGAGCCCACGGCGGGGCTGGATCCCAAGGGACGGGAGGAGATCCTGGAGCAGATCAAAAAGCTGCAGACCGAGACGGGTATGACGATCCTGCTGGTCAGCCACAGCATGGAAGACGTGGCGGAGTATGTGGATCGGATCATTGTTATGAATCAGGGCAGGGTCATGTATGATGATGCGCCCAAACAGGTTTTCCGCCATTATCGGGAACTGGAGGAGATCGGCCTGGCTGCGCCCCAGGTGACCTATATCCTGCACGAACTGCAGGAAAAGGGGCTGGCGGTGGATCCCTCTGCCACTACCATACGGGAGGCCGCAGACCAGATCCTGCAGGCGCTGGGGAGATAGAGGCTTCCCGGACTGCAGAATATATGGAGAGAGGATAAGCAGATAGAAAATTATGCTGAGAGATATTACGATGGGACAATATTATCAGACAGAGTCTGTGATCCACAGGCTGGATCCCCGGGTAAAGCTGGCCGGGACGCTGGTGTATATTATTTCCCTGTTTTTGTTTGAAAATATTGCGGGATATGTGCTGGCAGCACTGTTTCTGACGCTGGTGATCCGGCTGTCCCATGTGCCCTTTAAATTCATGGTGCGGGGCATGAAGACCATCCTGTTCCTGCTGTTGATCACGGTGGTGTTCAATCTGTTCCTGACCCCGGGCGAGGTGCTGGTAAGCTTCTGGAAGCTGACCATTACCCGGGAGGGACTGCACAGCGCCGTCTTTATGGCCATCCGCCTGTGCTTTCTGATTATCGGTGCCTCGGTTATGACGCTGACCACCACCCCCAACAATCTGACAGACGGTATGGAAAAGGGACTGCGGCCCTTAAAGCTGTTCAAGGTGCCGGTACATGAGGTGGCCATGATGATGTCCATTGCCCTGCGTTTCATTCCTATTTTATTGGAAGAGACGGATAAGATTATGAAAGCCCAGATTGCCAGAGGCGCCGATTTTGAGAGCGGCAACCTGATCAAGCGGGCCAAGGCTCTGGTGCCCTTGCTGGTGCCCCTGTTTATTTCCGCTTTCCGCCGGGCCAACGATCTGGCCATGGCCATGGAGGCCCGCTGCTACCGGGGCGGGGAGGGACGCACCAAGATGAAGCCTCTGATCTACCAGAGGCGGGATTATCTGGCCTATCTGTGTCTTTTGCTGTATCTGGTGTGCAAGATCACAGTGGGAAAGCTGCTGTAGGAGCCAGTCGCACCGGGACTGCCGCTCTGTGAAGCGCAGTCGGATGAGGGAGGAACCATATGGAAAGAAAGCGGGTATGTCTGACTGTAGCCTATGACGGGACTGCCTATCACGGCTGGCAGGTACAGAATAACGGCATTACCATAGAGAGTGAACTGAACCGCTGCCTGACGGAGCTGCTGGGGGAACCCATCCAGGTCATCGGCGCCAGCCGTACAGATGCGGGCGTTCATGCCCAGGGCAATATTGCCGTGTTTGACACCGGGGCCCGGATGCCGGCGGAAAAGATTTCTTATGCACTGAACCAGCGGCTGCCGGAGGATATACGGATCCGGCGTTCCGAGGAGGTGGCTCCGGACTGGCATCCTCGGCATGTGGAGAGCCGCAAGACCTACGAGTACCGGATTTACCGGGCGGAATTTCCGATGCCCACCCGGCGGCTGTACACCTATTTTACCTATCATGCACTGGATGTGGAAGCCATGCGCCGGGCGGCAGGATATCTGGTGGGGGAGCATGATTTCAGGAGCTTCTGTCAGACGGGAGCCCAGGTGGAGAGCACGGTGCGGCAGATCTATTCCCTTGAACTGGAGGAACAGGGACCGGAGCTGGTGCTGCGGATCTGCGGCGGCGGATTTTTATATAATATGGTAAGGATCATTGCCGGAACCCTGATGGAGGTAGGACAGGGGAAGCGCAGTCCCGGGGACATGGAGAGGATTCTGGAAGCCCGGGATCGGCAGGCAGCAGGCCCCACCGCTCCGGCTAAGGGACTGACGCTGGTAAAATATGAATTTTTGTAAAAAACCATATTGACAGCCGGAAAAACCTATAATATAATATATCACTGTGACGAAGTTTGTTATGTCATTTATATGCAGATTCTTAATGCCGAATCAAAGCCCCGAGGAGGCATAGAGATAAAGTAAATCAGGCTTTGGAACGTTTTAAGCTGTAGCCGGACATCTGCGGCTTGAAAAAGGAAAGAGCCAGCCAAAAAGTCGAAGGACAAAGTAATACGGAGGTAACGTAATGAAAACATTTATGGCTAGTCCAGCTACTATCGATAGAAAGTGGTATGTAGTAGAC
>JAGANP010000023.1 GCA_017624175.1 Lachnospiraceae bacterium
CTCTTTCTGCTTTAACAGAATCTCTTTTTCCTGCTTGGCAATATTGGCATTGGCGGTGGTGATCTCCACGGTCTTACGCTGTTCCTCTTCCTGAATCTTATAAGCCGCATCCGCCTCTGCTTTCTTGATATCGGATTCCTTTTTCAGCTCCGCTTTCTTGATCGCCAGTTCGTTCTGCTTAATGGCGATTTCGGATTCGGCATTCACCTGGGCCTCGTTGGCTTCTCTCTTGGCGTTGGCCTGGGCCTTGGCAATCTCTTTCTCACTGTCCGCACGGGAAATCGCCGCATTCTTCTGGATCTTTACAATATTGTCCACACCCAGATTCTCGATAACGCCGTTGCCGTCCACAAAGTTCTGCACATTAAAGCTGATAATATCCAGTCCCATGGCTGCCAGGTCGGGTTCTGCGTTCTCCTTTACCAGGGAAGCAAATTTCTGACGGTCACTGACCATTTCCTCCAGGGCCATCTTACCTACGATCTCACGGACATTGCCCTCCAACACCTCTCTTGCCACTCTGCCGATATACTCGGGCTTCTGGTTTAAGAAGTTCTGGGCTGCCAGATTCAGCCGCTCTTCATTGTCACTGATCTTGACGTTGACAGTGGCATCCACATTGATATTGATATAGTCCGCTGTGGGCACTGCGCTGGAGGTCTTAACGTCAATGGGGATCAGCTGCAGATTCAGCTCATCCTTTCTCTCCAGAAACGGGATCTTCACCCCGGCCTTACCGATCAGCACCTTGGGCTTTTTGCGCATACCGGAAATGATGATGGCGGTATCCGGCGAGGCCTTTACATAACCGACCATAAAAATGATGATAATAATGAGAAGTACAGCTACAACGGGAATTAATACATTAATCAGTAAATCCATATTGCTCTCCTTTCGTTTCCCCCTGCTCACAGCCCGTCCGGCTGTAAGTTCTTTTCTTTAGGTTATGAATCTATCTTAACATAATATGACTGCCAATGCCAGATGATTTTATGCACGATAAATGACGTTTTTTCCCTTTTCCGGCACGATACGCTCCAATTACACATGATCTGCGGGTCCTGCAGCCGTATCCGGTTAGCTGCGGATCTGTCCGCTGCCGGTAATCTGATATTTGTAGCTGGTCAGTTCCCGCAGGCCCATGGGGCCTCTGGCATGAAGCTTCTGGGTACTGATGCCGATCTCCGCTCCAAAGCCGAACTCAAAGCCGTCCGTAAACCGGGTGGAGGCGTTCACATAGACGCAGGCGGCATCCACATCCGTTAAAAACTGCTGAGCCGTCTCCGGGTTGCGGGTAATAATGCTCTCGGAGTGGCGGGTATTGTAACGGTTGATATGGGCAATGGCCTCCTCCGCCGAATCCACGATTTTCAGGGAAAGGATATAATCCAGATACTCCGTTCCATAGTCCTCCTCCGTGGCAGGCGTCACGCCGGATATGGTGGCGCAGGTTCTCTCATCCCCCCGGATCTCCACCTGCTTTTCCGACAGTGCTTCCTGCAGCCGGGGCAGCAGCGCCTCCCGTACCGCCTCATGCACCACCAGAGATTCACAGGCATTACATACGCCGATCCGCTGGGTCTTGGCATTGATAATGATGGGAACTGCCAGATCCAGATCCGCATCCTTATCCACATAAATATGGCAGTTGCCCGTGCCGGTCTCGATCACCGGAATCGTACTGTTTTCCACCACGGTGCGGATCAGCCCCGCCCCTCCTCTGGGGATCAGCACATCCACGTATTCTTTCAGTTTCATAAAGGCGGCGGTAACGGCCCGGTCCGTAGCCGTGATCAGCTGTATGGCTTCCCCGGGGATTCCGCATTCTGTCAGTGCCCGCTGCAGCACTTCGGTGATGGCCATATTGGAGGCCAGAGCATCGCTGCCCCCCTTTAAAATCACGGCGTTGCCCGCCTTGAAGCACAGGGCAAAGGCGTCCGCTGTCACATTGGGCCGGGATTCATAGATAATGCCGATAACGCCCAGAGGCACCCGGCGCTTCTCGATATGCAGACCGTTAGGACGGTCAAAGGCTTCCAGACATTCCCCCACGGGATCGGGCAGCGCCGCCACCTGTCTGAGTCCCTCCGCCATGGCAGTGATCCTCTCCGGGGTCAGCCGCAGGCGGTCCAGCAGTCCCGGATGCATCCCGTTATCCCGGCCTTTCTGCAGATCCCCGGCATTGGCCGCCAGAAGCTGTTCCGTATGTGCCTCCAGCGCCTGGGCCGCATGCTCCAGCGCTCTGTTTTTCTCCTCTGTCTTCAGCTGCTGCAGCCGGTATTTAACCGCTGCGGCCCGTTTTCCCATTTCCGTTAAATCCATATTCTCCTCCGTTTCCCTGATTCATGTGCCCGGAAATCCATCCGTCTTTCTGTAATACCGATTCTGCGCTTTAGACAGCCTTATACCAGGATCACCTGATAGGGTCTGCGGTCCGTCTCCTCCACCGGCAGCTTCTCTACCCGCTGGCAGCTGTGGCCGATACCGATGGAATAGGTCTGAAATTCCGGGTGGGCCGCCAGATAGCGGTCATAATAGCCGCCCCCATACCCCAGCCGGTTTCCATAGGGATCATAGGCCACGCCGGGCATCAGCATCAATACAGGAGCCTGGCCGTTTTCTGTATGTCCTTCCATTCTGACGTCCTGATAAACCGGCGCTGTCATCGGCGGTTCCGGGATCCCATGAAAGCCCGGCTTCAGCTCCTCCGGCTTCAGGATTCGATAAAAGTCCATCCGGTGATCCGCCAGTACCCGGGGCACATACAGCTGTTTTCCCAGCCGCAGGGCCTCCCGGACCAGCTCCCGGGTATCCAGCTCGCTGCCGTAGGAGACATAGCAAAGCAGCGTGTCCGCCCGGTAAAACCACTGATGGCCCAGCAGCCGCTCCGTAATCAGGCAGGAAGCCCGACGCTGCTCCTTGGGGGAAAGTGCATCCCGGATGGCCAGCATTTCCCGGCGGATCCGCTTCTTTTCCGCCGTCACAGACGTTTTAGCCTGCCGCCTATTTTCTTCCATATTTTTCTCCCAGATTCACCAGACTGCCGTCTTCCTGCTGAATCGTGATATTGTTCAGCTGTCCCCGGAGATTGGCCCGCACATTGGCCACATACTCCCGGCGCAGCGCCGCCTGTTCCGCTTTCTCTTCCTCCGTCAGCCCCTCTGCCTGGGATTTATGGTAGAGGGCGTTGATCCTGGCGATCTTCTCTTCCAAAGTCTTCTCATTCATCCCTGTACAAAATCCTCCCCCTCTTAATCCTGCCGGTGCAGCTGATTTACAAACTGCGGCAGATCGAAAGCTTCATCCCTGTGGGCCACAAACAGGGTCCCCTCTTCTTTTCCGTCCAGTATCCGGTGCAGCACACCGATATCCCTGCTGTTGGCGATAACCATATCCACGCCGGAGCTGGTGGCGATCCGGGCTGCCTGCAGCTTGGTATTCATACCGCCGGTGCCCACGTCGCTGCCGGTACTGCCCTTTCCCATGGCCAGCAGCTCCTCTGTCAGGCAGTCCACCTGGGGGATAAATCGGGCTTCGGGATTCCGGCGGGGGTCATCGGTATAGAGACCGTCTATATCCGACAGCAGGATCAGCAGATCCGCATCCACCAGCGCCGCCACAATGGCGGACAGCGTATCGTTATCTCCGATCTCAATCTCATAGGTGGCAACCGTGTCATTTTCATTGACAATGGGAATCACTCCCATCTGCAGCAGCTGAGAAAAGGTATTATGGGCATTATAGCGGTTCAGATCGTCCACGATGGTATTCTTGGTCATCAGAATCTGGGCCGCCACCTGATTATATTCGGCAAAAATTTTCTGATAGGTCATCATCAGCCGGGCCTGTCCCACAGCGGCGCAGGCCTGCTTTACCGCCATCTGTGCCTCCTTTGTCTCCCCGGTGATCTCCCGGATGCCCACAGCCTTTCTGCCGCAGGCGATGGCGCCGGAGGTAACCAGAATCACGTCCTTTCCCTGGTTGCGGATGTCGCACAGCTCCCGCACCAGCTTCTCCAGCCGGATATAGTCCAGATCCCCGGTCTGCCCATGCTGCAGGGAAGAGGAGCCGATCTTTACCACGATACGCTGTTTTTCTCTGATCGTTTCTCTTAACGTTGACACTTTATCTTTTCCTCGCCTTCCATATCTATTGCTTATTCTTCTATCTCGTAGATTTTACCATCAATCCGTTCTATCGTCAATGCCGCACAGGGGACGGTGGGCGGCGGCAATGGCTTCTGCCACTTTTATGCCGTCCATGGCGGCGGAGGTGATTCCTCCGGCGTAACCGGCGCCCTCCCCGCAGGGATAGATCCCCCGTATCCGGGACTGCAGGCTCTCTTCCTCCCGCAGAATCCGAACCGGAGAGGAAGTGCGGCTCTCAATTCCGGAAAGGATGGCGTCGGGGCGGTTAAAGCCCTTGAGCTGTCTGCCGAACTGCTCCATCCCCTCCACAAAAGCCCGGCTGCATTCTGCAGGCAGCAGACCGCTGAGATCGCTCTCTGCCCATTTCCCTTTGATACAGGGCTGCAGCGTTTCCTCTTCCTGCGCTTCCTGTCCTGTCTGTGCCTTCCATTGGCTCCGGTAAACCGCCAGCAGCTGCTTCGATCCCATTTTTTCCCGGGCCTCCAGCTGGGCCTGACTGCAGCCCTGTTCCACACAGGCCTTATAGAGTCCGTACCGCTGCAGGGGCACGGCGCCGCCGCCCAGCGCATAGGCCTTTTCCTCCAGCTGCCGCTGGAATTCCACTCCCGCCAGCGGATGTTCGTTGCCGTAGTCCCGGGGGGAGACGGATACGATGATGGCGCTGTTGGCATTGCTGCCCTTTCTGCCGCTGTAGCTCATGCCGTTTACCGCCAGGCGGCCCGGCTCGGAGGAGGCATTGACCACATAGCCGCCGGGACACATGCAGAAAGAATATACTCCCCTGCCGCTTAAGGTCTTTGCCGTTACCTTATAGGGAGCAGCACCCAGGCTGCCCGGATCGGTCATGCCGTACTGCGCCTGATTGATCATGGACTGGGGATGTTCCACCCGCAGTCCCACTGCAAAGGGCTTGGCTTCCATGGGCAGCCCCGCCTCATACAGCATCTGAAAGGTATCCCGGGCGCTGTGGCCGATGGCCAGTACCAGCTGCTCACAGGGTATCCTGCGGCCGCCGCTGATCCGGACGGCGGTGAGCCTGCCGCTGTCCTTTTCCACCTCCAGCCCCTCCAGCCGGGTCTCGAACAGCACCTGTCCTCCATGGTCCAGAATCGTCTGACGCATGCTTTTTACCACCTGGGACAGTACATCCGTACCGATATGGGGCTTGGCGTCATACAGGATTCTCTCCGGTGCTCCATGAGCCGCCAGAACCCGCAGCACCTCCCGCCCTATCTTCTCTGAGAATGCAAGAGGCGAACACACCACAGCCGAGGTGTTTGGCGATTGTCTCCACCGTTATCTTATCAAG